>NZ_JALCZC010000090.1:0-17155 GCF_022690805.1 Anaeromyxobacter sp. SG66 | reverse complement strand
CGCGGGCGGCGGGGCCGGGACGGGCTCGGCGCCCCCGAGGAAGCGCGCGACCTCCTCGAGCGGCCGCTGCGTCGCAGAGAGACCGATGCGCTGGAGGGGCCGCCCCGCGAGCGCCTCGAGCCGCTCGAGCGACAGCGCGAGGTGCGCGCCGCGCTTGGTCGGGACGAGCGCGTGGATCTCGTCCACGATGACCGTCTCGACCGAGCGCAGCACCTCTCGCGCGTTCGAGGTGAGCACGAGGTAGAGCGACTCGGGCGTGGTGATGAGGACGTCGGCGGGGACGCGCGCGAACCGGGCGCGCTCCGCCGCGGGCGTGTCGCCGCTCCGCACCGCCACCGCCGGGAGGCGGTACGCGTCGCCCCGCCCCGCGGCGACCTGGGCGATGCCCGCGAGCGGCGCGCGCAGGTTCCGCTCGACGTCCACGGCGAGCGCCTTCAGCGGGGAGACGTAGAGCACCCGGAGCCGCTCCTTCCTGGGCGGCTCCGGCGCGAACATCAGGCGGTCCAGACAGGAGAGGAAGGCGGCGAGGGTCTTGCCGCTCCCGGTGGGCGCGAGGAGCAGGGTGCTCTCGCCGCGCCGGATGGCCGGCCAGGCGAGCGCCTGCGCCGGCGTGGGCGCCTCGAACGCCCGCGAGAACCACTCGCGGACGGCGGGCTGGAAGAGCTCGAGCGCGGCCGCGCGGGCCTTCGCGTCCATCCGCCAGGTTTAACTCACGCGGCGCGCCGCTGCGCGGGCGGCTGCAGGACGACGCCCTCGGCGCGCGCCGCCTCGGCGAGGCGCGAGAGGGCCTCCTCGCACGCGCCGCAGTCGGAGCCGGCGCCCGTCGCCGCGACGACCTCCTCGACCGTCCGGCCGCAGCGCACCGCCGCTCGCAGGTCCCCGTCCGACACGTCCCGGCACATGCAGATCTTCACGCCCGCACCCGCGACGCCCGGCAGAGCCAGCAGCGCCCGTACACGGTGAGCGAATGAGCCTCCACGACCACGCCGCGCGCGGCGGCGCGAGCCTGCACGCCGTCGAGCAGGCCCGGCGCGTCGAGCGGCGTGACGCCGCCGCAGCGGGTGCAGACCAGGCGATCGCGACCGGCGAAGGGAGGAACGGAGGGCGAGGGAGCTTCGGGACCTGGGTTCACGCCACGCTCGGGAGGCTTGGGCCGAGGCACGATGCGACGACCCGTGAGACTCAATCTCAGTATCACGTCGATTTCCGCCGCAACGTGATCCGGATCAAGGCTCGCCCCGAATGCGAAGTTCACGAATCCTGGGCAAAACACGGGGGCTCCCCTTTCGGGGCCGCATTGCCACTGAGGGGTGAGTGGCGCGACAGCGCCTCAGCGCGCTCGACGCTCGGGGCCTCGATGCCCAGGCCCGCTGCCCGCCGCCGCCCCTGCTGGGATGCGCGCGGACGCGGGCCGTCCTTACCCTGATCGCAACCGCCGGAACGGCGGTTTCCTCATGCCGAGGCGCCTCCTCTCACCCGCGCGGGCTGCGCTCCGCCATCACCTGACCCCCGCCGTCGTGCTGGCACTGGGGCTCGCGGCCACGCTCGCCGCCTGGGCGCTCGCGCGATCGACGCTCCGGATGCAGTCGAGGGAGCGCTTCGTGGACGAGGTGGACCGGGCGAGCGCCGCGCTGAACGAGCGGATGGCCGCCTACGAGGCGATGCTGCGCGCGACGAGCGGCTTCCTCCGCGGCGTCGGCGCCGAGCCCTCCGCGCTCGCCTTCCATGACTTCGTCGCGACCCTCGACCTCCGCGATCGCTACCCGGGCATCCAGGGCATCGGCTGGAGCAAGCTCATCCGTCCCGACGAGCTCGCGAACCACGAGGCGGAGCAGCGCGCCGCCGGGCGCCCCGGCTACCGCGTCTGGCCGCCGGGCGCGCGCGCGCTCTACTCGAGCATCGTCCTCCTCGAGCCGCTCGACTGGAGGAACCAGCGCGCCATCGGCTTCGACATGTTCTCCGAGCCCGTGCGGCGCGCCGCGATGGAGCGCGCCCGCGACACCGACGATCCGGCGGCGACCGGGCGCGTCGAGCTCGTGCAGGAGACGGGACGCGAGCGGCAGGCGGGGTTCCTCGTGTACGTGCCCGTCTACGCCGGCGCCCCCGCGACGGTCGAGGAGCGCCGGGACCGCCTGCGAGGGTGGGTCTACGCGCCGTTCCGCGCCGGGGACCTCCTGCGCGCCGCCCTGGACGCGACCGCCATGCAGAAGTTCGGGCTGTCCGCCTACGACGGCACCGAGCTCCGGGCGGAGGCGCTCCTCTTCGAAGCGGGTGCGCGGGACGACGAGCTCCGCCTCGCCCTCGTCCGTCGCATCGACGTCGCGGGCCGCCCCTGGACGCTGCGCTTCGCGGCCGGCCGATCCTTCGAGAGCGCGACGGAGCGGCTGTTGCCCCTCGGCGTGGCCCTCGGAGGCCTCGCGCTCACGCTGCTGCTGTTCTGGGCGACGCGCGAGGAGGTGCGCGCGCGGACGCGGGCAGAGGCCTCGGCGCGCCGGGCGGTCTTCCTCGCCGAGGCGAGCAAGGTGCTCTCCTCCTCGCTCGACTACGCCGCCACCCTCCCCCGGGTGGCGACCCTCGCCGCCCAGCGCGTCGCGGAGCTGTGCATCGTCTATCTCGAGCGGGGCGACCCGCGCTGGACCGTGGGCCACGCGACCCCCGAGGTCGCCTCGCGCGTGCGCGCCGCGGTCGAGGGGTCCGGCTTCGAGCGGGACGTCGAGATCGGCCCCGCCGCCGCGCTGCAGGGAGGCCATCCCCGCGCCCGGAGCGGCTTCGATCCCGGCCGGATCGCCCTCGCCGCCCGGGCGCCCGCGCTCGCCGGCGCGCTGCGCGAGGCGGGCGTGGGATCGTCGCTCACCGTCGCGCTCGCGTCGCGCGGCGAGCGGCTCGGCACCCTCACCTTGCTCGCCGGCGCGCGGCGCCGCTTCACCCGCGGCGACGTCCGGCTCGCGACCGACCTCGCCCGGCTGGTCGCGGCCGCGGTGGACACCTCCCGCCTCTACGCGGCGGCGCGCGCCGCCGTCCGCGAGCGCGACGAGTTCCTCTCGATCGCGTCGCACGAGCTGCGCACGCCGCTCACCTCGCTCGCGCTCCAGTCGGAGAGCCTGCGCGCCAAGGCGAACCGGCTCCAGCTCGACGACGTCGCGCGGAAGGCCGAGGTGATCCGCCGCAACGTCGACCGGCTCGCGCGGCTGGTCGCGAGCCTCCTCGACCTGTCGCGCATCACCGCCGGGAGGCTCGAGCTCGAGCTCGAGCCGTTCGACCTCGCGGAGCTCGCGCGCGAGGTCGTCGCGCGCTTCGAGGACGAGGCCCGCCGCGCGGGCTGCACGCTCGAGCTCGTCGCGCCCGAGCCGGTGCCCGGCTCGTGGGACCGGCTGCGGCTCGACCAGGTGCTGACGAACCTCGTGTCGAACGCCATCAAGTACGGCCCGAACCAGCCGGTGGAGGTGCGCGTGGAGGGGGTCGGCGAGCGCGCCGTGCTGACGGTGCGCGATCGCGGCATCGGGATCCCGCCCGAGGACCAGGCGCGGATCTTCGAGCGCTTCGAGCGCGCGGTGTCGAAGCGGAGCTACGGCGGCTTCGGGCTCGGCCTCTGGATCGTGCGCGAGATCGTGGAGTCGCTCGGGGGGACCGTGCGGGTGGAGAGCGCGCCCGGGAGCGGCGCCACCTTCACGGTCGAGCTCTCGCGCCGCGCGCAGACCCAGGCGCGCTCGCCGGCCACCGGGCTGAGCCCGGCGGCGCCCACCGCCTGAGCGGCAGGCGCGAGGCGCAGGCGGGACCGGCGGCGGCCGTGGCATGATGCGCCGTCCCGGAGGACCCCCGATGCGCCGCCTCGCCCTCGCTCTCCTCGCCGCGCTCCTCGCCACGGCCTGCCGCTCCCCGGAGGAGAGGCTCGTCGATCGGCGCCGCGACCTGCGCGAGTCGCTCGACCGGCTCTACTCGGAGTACGTCGAGGGCGGCTCGGGCGCGGACCGGCGGGAGGAGAAGCCCGCGGGCGGCGTCGTCGGCCGCTTCGTGCAGGAGCTGGACCGCTCGCACTTCGAGCAGAGCTGCCTCGCGGTCGGCCGCGGCGAGCGGACCTTCCTGCTCTCCGAGCAGCTGGAGGCGTTCCTGAAGGACGCCGGACACTCGCGCGACTGTCGCGAGGCGGCGCGGATCGACGCCGACGTCGCGGCGCTCGAGCGCGAGGTCCAGGCCCGCCCGTGAGCGGCCCTGCCCGAGAGGGGGCGCCCGGGCTCCTCGCCCGGCTCGGCCTCGACCGCCCCGAGCTCCGCGCGTGGGTCCTCTACGACGTCGCGAACTCCGCCGCGGTGACCTCCGTGCTCACGGCGATCCTGCCCATCTACTACGCGCGCGTCGCGGGCGCGGAGCTCCCGCCCACGGTCGCCACCCAGCGCTTCGCGCTCGCCACGACCGCGGGCCTCGCGGTCGTGGCCGTGCTCGCGCCAATCCTCGGCACCCTCGCCGACGTGGCGCCGGTGAAGAAGCGGCTGCTCGCCCTGTTCGCGCTCACCGGCGCGGCGGCCACCGCGGCGCTGTTCGCGGTCGGGCCGGGAGACTGGCTCCTCGCCTCGGCGCTCCTCGTCCTCCTGAACGTCGGCCTCAACGGGAGCTTCGTGTTCTACGACGCGCTCCTCCCGCACGTGGCGCGCGAGGACGAGCTCCACCGCGTCTCCTCCGCCGGCTACGCCGCCGGCTACCTCGGCGGCGGCCTCCTCCTCGCGGCGCAGCTCGCCTGGATCGCGCGCCCGGGGCTCCTCGGCCTTTCTTCCGGCGGGACCCCCGCCCAGGCGACCCTCCCCACCCGGCTCGCGTTCGTGTCGGTCGCTATCTGGTGGATCGCCTTCACGATCCCGCTCCTGCGCCGCGTCCCCGAGCCCGCCGTGCGCGCGCCGGAGGGCGCCGCGCGGGAGGGGACGGTCGCGCGCCTCGCCCGCACGGTCCGGCAGCTCCGCCGCCACCCCCAGGCCGCGCTGCTCCTCGCGGCGTTCCTCGTCTACAACGACGGGATCGGCACGATCATCCGCATGGCGGCGATCTACGGCAGCGAGCTCGGCCTCTCCCGCGGGGCCCTCATCGGCTCGATCCTCCTCGTGCAGCTCGTCGGCGTCCCGTGCGCGTACCTGTTCGCCGCGCTCGCCGGCCGCGTCGGCGCCAAGCCCGCGATCCTCGCCGGGCTCGCCGTGTACACGGGCATCGCGGTGCTCGGGTACTTCACGCGCACCGCGGCGCACTTCTTCGCGCTCGCCGTGCTCGTCGGGCTCGTCCAGGGCGGGACGCAGGCGCTCTCGCGCTCGCTCTTCGCGAGCCTCGTGCCGCGCCACCTCTCGGGCGAGTTCTTCGGGTTCTTCGCGGTCTCCGAGAAGTTCGCCGGGATCTTCGGCCCCGCGGTGTTCGCCCTCGCCATCGCGCTGACCGGGTCGAGCCGCGCCGCGGTGCTGTCCGTCATCGGCTTCTTCCTCGCGGGCGCGGCGCTGCTCCTCGGCGTGGACGTCGAGCGCGGACGGCGCGAGGCGCGCGCCGCGGAGGCGCTGGCGGGCACCGCGGTCGCGTCGCCTCCCGAGCGGCTCGCCTGAGGCCCGCGCAGGCCGGGCCACCCGCGCTCGCGCCCATTTGCCGAGGCATCTCGTCGGGTTCGCGCCGCCCGCGCCCGCGCCGCGGCCGCTCGCCCGGACGGCAGCGCGCCGTCGCCCCGTCCCGCCCGGGCCACGCGCCCGACGAACCTCACGCGGAGGTTCCCGGCGCGGCCCTTTTCGCGGAGAATCCCCCTCCCGCTTCCACCGACCGCCCCGACCGCGAGGAGCCCATGAGCCGAAAGAAGAACTTCAACGCCGGTCCCGCCGCACTCCCGCTGCCCGCGCTCGAGCGCGCCCGGGACGAGCTCCTCGACTTCGCGAACAGCGGCATGTCGGTGATGGAGCACAGCCACCGCGGCAAGGAGTACGAGGCCGTCCACGACGAGGCCCTCGCGCTCCTGCGCGAGCTGCTCGCCGTGCCCGCGACGCACGAGATCCTCTTCGTGCAGGGCGGCGCCTCGCAGCTCTTCGCGCAGCTCCCGATGAACCTCGTGCAGAAGGGCCAGACCGCGGACTACGTCGTGACCGGCGCGTGGGGCGAGAAGGCGCTCTCCGAGGCGAAGGTCGCGACCGCCATGCTCGGCGGCGCGGTGCGCGTCGCCTGCACCACCGGCACCGGCGAGGGGAAGGAAAAGTCCTACGTCCGCGTGCCCCGGCCCGACGAGGTGAAGGCGGACCCCGCCGCTGCGTACGTGCACGTGACCTCGAACGAGACGATCCACGGCGTCGAGTACGCCGTCGACCCGTCGCGCCCGTTCCCGTCCCCGGGCGGCGCGCCGCTCGTGGCCGACATGTCGAGCGACTTCCTCTGGCGTCCCTTCGACGTCTCGCGCTTCGGGCTCGTCTACGCGGGGGCGCAGAAGAACATCGGCCCGTCCGGCGTCGTCGTGGTGATCGTCTCGAAGGAGCTCGTCGAGCGCGGCCGCAAGGACATCCCCAAGATCTTCCAGCTCCGCACGCCGGCCGAGAACAAGTCGCTCTACAACACGCCGCCCACCTTCGGCATCTACATGATCCGGAACGTGCTCGCGTGGCTGAAGGGGCTGGGCGGGCTGTCGGCCATGGAGGCGCGGAACCGCAAGAAGGCGGCCCGCCTCTACGGCGCCATCGACGCGAACCCCGGCTTCTACCGCTGCCCGGTCGAGAAGGAGAGCCGCTCGGTGATGAACGTCGTGTTCCGGCTCCCGAGCGAGCAGGACGAGGAGCGGTTCGTCGCCGAGGCGAAGAAGCTCGGGATGGTGGGGCTCAAGGGGCACCGCTCCGTGGGCGGCATCCGCGTCTCGACCTACAACGCCGTCGAGCCGGAGTGGGTCGACGCGCTCGTGGACTTCATGGGCGCGTTCGCGAAGCGCGGCTGAGGCGGCTCACGGGCCGCCACTCGCGCGCGGGTACGGCGGCCTCGCTCAGGCGATCCGCCCCGGGCCGGGTCCCCTCCACCGGGAGAGGACGTGCACGGGCGCCTTCGGAGGCTGCAGCAGGCCCACCTGCTGAAGCAGGACCGCCAGCGCCGCGGCGACGCAGTAGCCGAACAGCACCGCGAACGCCCAGGCGGGCAGGAGCGTCGAGACGTACAGCACCATCGACGCCAGGATCACGCCGAAGAGCGCCAGGTAGCGGTCGGCGCGCGTGAGCCCCGACTCGGGCACGATCTCGACGAGACCGTCGCGGGCCCTGCGGCGTACGGAGGCGTGCGACATCCTGTTCCATTCTGTACGCCGGCCCTGGCAGTGACAACTTCGAGCGAAGGACCTCCCCCAGGCAGGGACGGCGGCCGGGGCGAATGGCGCGCCACGTCGATCGTGCGGGCGCGCTGCTCGATCTCGCCGGCGTAGCGATCCCGGAGCGACTGCTCATCGCGGACGAGCTCCTCGAACGTGCGGCGCAGCAGCAGCTCCACCGACAGCGTTCGCCCGCCGGAGCTCGTGAGCGAGCTGCTCCAAGTCTGCGCCACGGAGCTCCGCGGCCGTCGCCCCGAGTCCTCGTCGCGTCCGCCCGCGAAGGCGGCCACGAGGCACGGCGCGAGGGTCGCGTCCCGGCCCTCCGGGCCGAGACGGGTGAGGCACGGGGCGGCCCTGTAGGCGATCGTGCGCTGGCGAGCAGCCGCGGAACGCGCTACGGAGAAATCCATGCGACGCCTCGCCTCCTTCCCTGCCCTCCTGGCGGCCGTGCTCGGCCTCGCCGGGTGCGATGTCTTCGAGCGCCTCCAGAACGACCGCGTCCTCGCCGGCGTGCTCATCGAGTCCCCCGGCGTGAGCCAGCCGGACCAGAACGTGAATCTGGCAGGGACCGTCGCCGCCACCGTGTTCTTCGGGGAGGTCGACAAGGGCGCGAACCCTGCAGACGCCGCCTCGTGGCGCACGACGGGCCTCGACGGCGCGACGGTCCGCCTCACCTGGGACGGCGGGACCGCGACGCTCGCGCCGGCGGGAGCGGCGGGGCAGTACGCGCTCACCGGCGGCGCGCTCGCGTACGTGCCCGGCACCGCCTACACCTTCCGCGTCGAGTACGGCGGCGAGACGTACTCGGGCACGGTCACCGCGCCGCCCCGGCCGGTGCTGCAGGACGAGAGCGGCGCGCCGCTGCCCGTGGTGCAGGCGCCGATCGCGTACACGCAGCTCCCCGATCCCTACGTGCTGCGGCGGGATGGGACGAGCGTGGCCTTCTACGCCGTCACCGCGCTCTCGTCGCCGAGCGGCGCGGTGAACGCCTCCGCCGCCACCTGCACCAACGCGCCGGACGTCACGGACCCGATGGCGGTGGTGCGGCTCTTCCTCGACGACGGCGCCTGGCGCACGCCGACCTTCTCGCTCGCCAAGGCCGACTGCTTCCCCGCACCCGCGCCGCAGTACGGCTACGGCCTGCTGCTCACCTCGGTGAACAAGGTGGGCGGTACGAGCCTCTCCTCGAACCTCTTCCTCGGGAGCGGGGTCGTCGCCGGCTCCGCCGCGGCGAGCGTGCTGCCGGTGAATTAGAACCCGCGCATGCCGCTGGTCACGATCCCGGGCTCCCCCGTCGCGCCCGGGCGCGCTCCGCTCCGCGTGAACGTCCGCGAGCGCGGGCGGGGCCCCGCGGCGCTCCTGCTCCACGGCGGCTGGGGCCACGAGGCGTACCCGTTCGACGCGGCGGCGGAGGCGCTCGCGCCGCGCCACCGCGTGATCGTCCCCGACCGGATCGGCTACGGCGCCTCGGAGCCGCTCGCGGAGCTGCCGCGCCGGTTCCACCAGGCGATGGCCGACGAGACGGTGGCCCTCCTCGACGCGCTCGGGATCGAGCGGGCCGCGCTGTGGGGCCACTCGGATGGCGCCGTCGTCGCGGCCTGGGCGGCGATCCGCCACCCGGCGCGCGTCACCGCCCTCGTGCTCGAGGCGCTGCACTTCTTCCGCGCCAAGCCGAGCTCGCTGGAGTTCTTCCGGACCGGCCTCGAGGCGCCGGAGCGGTACGGCGAGGGCGTCGTGCGCGCGCTCGAGCGCGATCACGGCGCGCGCTGGCGCGAGGTGGTCGCGCGCGGCGCCCGCGCCTGGCTGGACATCCTCGCGGAGGGAGAGCGCGCGGGCGGCGACCTCTACGACGGGCGCCTCGGCGAGATCACCGCCCGCACGCTCGTCCTGCACGGCAGGCGCGACCCGCGCCTCGAGCCCGGCGAGCTCGAGGCGGCGCTGCGCGCCCTCCCGCGCGCGAGCCTCGCGCTCGTGGACGCCGGGCACAGCCCGCACACGAGCTCCGCCGCGGGCGCCGAGGCGGTACGCCGCGCGGCGGAGTTCCTCGCGCTTCCCTAGACGTCGATCAGCGTGGGCGGGGCTGGACGCAGCCCCGTCGCTCAATGTCTCCGGGCGTCCGGCGAGGGGGCCTGCCCCGGCTGCGGGCGCCCCTGGCCGGGCAGGGTCTGCCCGCTCATCCCCGTCTGCGCCGCCGTCGTCTGGCCCGGCTGCAGCTCCGCCTCGCGGCGCAGGCGCAGGTGGTTGTGCACCTCGTCCACCCCGAAGACCTCGTCCGCGAGGTCCTCGAGCATCCGCTTGTCCCAGCGGCTCCCGACGGTGCCGGTGAGCGTCACCTCCGCGTGCTCGACCTTCACCTCCACGTCGCTCGCGTCGAGATCGCTGCGCGCGATGCGCTCGGAGACGTCCTCGCGGATCCGCTCGTCGGACCGCTTGTAGCCCTTCGGGCCGCGCCCGGTCATCTTGCGCCAGCCCTCCCTCACGCGCTCGCCGAGCCGCTCCATCGGGCCGGGCTCCTCTCCGCCGCGGCCCCAGTCGCTCCGGCCGCGGAACTCGTGGCCGCGCTCGCTGCCGCGGCCGAAGTCGCTGCGCGCCTCCCAGCGCCCCCGCCCCTCCTCCTCGCCGTAGCGCTCCGCCATCCCGCCCATGAAGCCGCCGTACTCCCGCCCGCGTCCGCGCTCCCACTCGCGCTCGCCGTAGCGGCCCCCGGGGCCCCAGGAGCCGGGCCCCTCGCCCGACGGCTCGAACTGCGTGGTGCGGTGCCAGCCGCCCTCGTCGCGCTCCTCGTGCTCACGGCCGCGCCCGAAGCCGCCCGCGCCGTACCGGCCCCCTGCTCCCCGGCCAAATCCCGCCTCGCGATCGCGCAGGCGATCCCACTCCGCGCGCCCGCCGGGCTCGCGCCCCAGCTCGAAGCGCCCCTCGCCGCGCTCCTCGCGGCGCCAGTCGTCGCGCTCCTCGGCCTCGCGCCAGCCGCCGCCGCGCCAGGTGTCGTCGCTCCGCCAGCCGCCGCGCTCCTCGCGGCCGCGCGGGCCATGCGCCTCGTGCCCGTGCTCCCGCGCTTCCCACCGCCCCTTCTCCTCGTCCCAGCGTGCCATGGCTCTCTCCCTCGCCGCGCGGCTGCGCGGCGCCCCTGGGGTCCGTTGTGCTGCGCAGGAAAAATGTAGCCACCCCGCCGAGGGTCGAGCGCGCTCGCGCCCCGCCCGACCAGGCGGGCCGGGCGGCGCGAGAGCGGCCGGCGCGGGTGTCGAGCGGGGAGGAAGCGGAGGCCCCGCGCGCCGGGCGGCGGCGGGGCCTCGCGGTGGAGCGGGCGTGGCCCGGCGTGCGCGCCGACTAGACCGGCTGCGAGGCGCCCTCCGGCCGGTCCTTTCCGGGCGCCGCGGCCTCGGCGCGCCGCGCGCTCCAGAAGCGCGCCGGCACGAGCGCGAACAGCATGAGCACGAGCTGCGTCCCGACGAAGGCGGACAGCGCCCAGAACGCCTTGTCCATGAACCCGTACGAGTGGAGCCCGACGCCGAGCATGTTCACGCCGAACCACGAGAAGCTCGTGATGACGTTCCCGAAGATCGCCATGGCCATGATCCCGCGCTCGCGCGCGAACCCCGCCCACCGGGCGTGCAGGATGATGGCGTTCCACAGCACGATGAGGAGCGCGCCGTTCTCCTTGGGATCCCAGCCCCAGAACCGGCCCCACGACTGATCCGCCCAGATGCCGCCCAGCACCGTCCCGACGAAGCTGAAGAACAGGGCGAAGCAGATGATGCCGTAGGTCATCGCGACGATGGCCTTGCTCGCGGCCGGGTCGGCGCGGCGCGTGAGGTGCCGCCGCACCACCCATCCGATGGCGAGCGCGCCCGCGAGGAACGTGCCGCTGTAGCCGATGGTGATGGTGACGACGTGCGTCGCGAGCCAGAAGTTCGAGTCGAGCACCGCGCGCATCATCTCCATCGTGTCGCCGTCGACGGAGAGGTGGTGCGCCACGATGAGCGAGGCGAAGCCCGAGGCGGCCGCCACCGCGGTCGCGAAGCCGCGGCGGTACATCCGCTCGAGCACGACGCCGAGGAGCACCGCGGCCCAGCCCACGAACACCGCCGACGAGTAGAGGTTCGTCACCGGCGGCCGGCCCTGGATGAGGACGCGCGAGGCGAGGCCGAGCGTGTGGACGACCGCGCCCGCGAGGAGGAGGCCGAACGCGAGCCGCTGCAGGAGCACCGGCCTCCACAGCCAGGAGACGAACACGGCGAGCAGCGCGAGCACGTAGATCACCATGCCCGAGTAGAACGGCTGCGCGGCGTTGAAGAGCCACTCGTGATCCGACCGGGCCGCCGCGTCCGGGCGGCCCAGCGCGGCGGTCGCGGCGAGGTCCGCGACGGAGCGGTTGAAGCTCGCCGCGTCCTGCGCCTGGTAGGCGAGGCCGAGGCGCGCCCACTGCTCGAGCCCCGGCTCGACGGTCGTCGTCCCCGTGAGCGCCTCACCCACCGAGCGCCACGCGTCTCCGGTCGGCGTCACGGGCAAGAGCGGCTTGAAGTGCGCGAGCTCCACGAGCAGCCGGTGCCGCTGCGGCGCGCCCGGGCCCGCCCGCGCCGCGATCTCGGCGGCGAGCCCCGGCGTCCCCTCGAGCTGCACCGTGTTCTTGAGGCGGTGGTAGAGGAACATCCGCTCGAAGAGGTTCACGATCGCGGACTGGAAGTGGCTTCGGACCTTGGGGTCGATCGGCTCGGCGGCCACGTACTGGCGCTGGATCTCGTCGATGCGCGGGGCGAGCGTCGCGAAGCTGTAGTAGCGGTTCCGGCTCTGCTGGATGCCGAGGAGCCCGAGCACCTCGGGGTCGTCGATGACGAAGAGCTCCTGCCGGTCGGCGACCTCCGGGCGGAACATCACGTCGAGGAGCCACTCGTCGGGCCCGATGCTCCGCCCCTCGGAGCTCGCCGACTGCTTCCCGCGGATCATGAGCAGCGCGTTGCGCGCGATGGTGTCGACGGGCTTCACGCGCCCGCCCTCGAGGATGGGAACCTGGCCGAACGCCTCGACGTCGAAGCCCCGGGGCTTCCCCGACGGGAGGAGCGACGAGGCGGCCCCGGCGAGGGCGAGGCCGAAGGCGATCCAGGGCACGGCGCGCTTCAGGTTCATCTCAGGCCTCCGAGGCGGCCTGCCGCCGCCGGCTGGAGCGGCGCAGGGTGATGGCGAAGTGGACGATGAGCCCGATGGCGACGAGGACGCAGGAGACGTACGGGATGAGCCACCCGGGGTTCTCGACCACCTGCAGGATCGAGAGCGTGTCGCCCTTGCCGAAGCTCGCCTGGTAGAAGGCCTTCCCCTCGTAGCGGAGCGGCTGGTTCATGTAGATGAGGACGTCCCGCTGCTCGCCGCGTGACGGGTTCGCGATGGTGACGAGCGAGGAGAAGTTCTTCGGGATCTGCGTGCCCGGGTAGACGTCGTGCCGGAAGTCCTTGAGGGTGATCGCGAAGGGCAGGTACTCGCGACGGCTGCGCAGCTGGAGCTGGTAGGTCCGCCCCTCGTGCGTGAACGACTGCGGCGCGCCGAGGCCGTTCGAGACGAGCCAGGTGCCGTAGCTCCGCCCGCCCGCGACCGGCTCCACGAAGGCGGCGGCCTGGTTCGTCTGGTCGTCGCGCGACACGGGCGGCCGCTCCCGCACGGCGACGCCCGTGCCGACGCCCGCGGTCACGGGCGACGGCGGATCGGCGGGGCCGAGCCGCGCGAGCTCCGCGTTGCGGAAGAAGCGCCGCACCTGGACCGCCACCGGCGTGCCGGGGATCGGGATCGCGCCGCCGCGCTCGAGGCGCGCCGCCGGGACGCTGTAGACGTCGTCCATGGCGGGATCGGTCACGTCGATCACGGCGAGCTCGAGCTCGCGCGGGCTCTCGACGTAGTTGACCGTCTGCCCCTCCTCCACCGCGAGCTGCGACTCCACCTGGAACGCGCCGGTCACGAACTCGCCGAGCACGAGCAGGATGAGCCCCGCGTGCGAGATCCACAGGCCGACCTTCTTCCAGGCGAGCTCGAGCCGGACGAGCTGCGCGAGGAACAGGTTCACGAGGAGCACGAGGCCGACGAGCGCGCCGCCGGGGAACACCGGGATCCGCAGCTCCGTGCCCGGGACGTCCCACCAGACGAACCAGGCGCGCATGTAGATCTCGACCGCCGGCCACGTCCCGAGCTTCACCTGCGCGAGCGTGCAGGCCATCACGAGCACCATGAGCGCCGCGAGGCACGCGATCGTCAGCTTCAGCGAGACGAGCGCGCGGAGGACCGGGTTAGTCGTTCGAAGCGTCACGGCGGAGGCTCTCCACGATGCGGAGGAAGTCGGGTCGGGCGGCGTCCACGGCGCCGGCGTCACCCGTCATCTTGATGAACCAGCTGTTCCCGTCCACGACCGCGAGGCCCGCGACGACGCGGCTCTTCGCGGTGCCCTCGCTCGTGAAGTCGTAGAGGGACACCGTGCCCGCCTTCGTCTCGAGCGGCCTGCGGGCCTTCGCGAGGGCGGGGCCGTCGAGCGCCGGGAGGCCGATCTGCCCGCGCCAGCGGTTCACGTTCGCGAGCTCGCCGCCCGCCTCTCCGGGCAGCACCGTCACGGAGACGTCGAGGCGCCCGCCGACCGGCGCCTTGAGCGTGGCGTAGCGCATGCCGCCGCCGCCGGTGGTCTCGGTCCACCGCGCGGGCAGCGTCCAGACGAGCTTGCTCCCCGCCACGGGGGACGGCGGCGCGGGCACCTGCCCGCTCGCCGGCATCATGGGCGACGCGGCGGGCGCCGGGGCCGCGGAGCCGGAGGACTTGGGCACCCGGTAATGGGCGATCTCCTCGCTGCGGCAGCCTGCGAGGGCGACGACCGAGACCGCCGCGGCGAGCGCGAGGGCGCGCGCGCCCGAGGGGCGGGATGGAGAGTCCAGGCGTGAAATCAAGGGCGTCTGACCTTCCTCGGGACGTAAACGCAAACTTCGCGCGGGCGAAGACCGGTGGGGCTCCGGCGGCAGGTTAGCGCCGGTACTGATCCGGATCAAATCTTGTCGGGGTGCTGACGGCTCGGGCATCCGGTCTCTTCAACCCGGCGCCCGCGGGTCGCCCGGTCCGCCCGAACCCGCCGGCCGCGCTCGATCATCCTGGCGCCGCCCCTCGCATTTTTCGTCGCCGGATGCGATACGGATCGGGATCCCGGAGGGAGCGGACCGCCCATGCAGCAGACCGAGAACCTGAACGTCGCGGCGTTCGACGTGATGCCCTCGCCCGACGAGGTGAAGGCTCACATCCCGCTCGACGAGCCCGCCGCCCGGACCGTCATCGCGGGCCGGAGAACCCTCGAGGCGATCCTCGACCGCCGCGATCCGCGGCTCTTCGTGGTCGTCGGCCCGTGCTCGATCCACGATCCGGTCGCCGGCCTCGACTATGCGCGGCGGCTGCGCGCGCTCGCGGACGAGGTCTCGGGCACCCTCTACCTCGTGATGCGCGTCTACTTCGAGAAGCCGCGCACCTCCCTCGGCTGGAAGGGCTTCATCAACGATCCGCGCATGGACGACTCGTTCCGCGTGGACGAGGGCATGGAGCGCGCCCGGCGCTTCCTGCTCGACGTGAACGAGCTCGGGCTCCCTGCCGGGACCGAGGCGCTCGACCCGATCGCGCCGCAGTACTACGGCGACCTCGTCGCCTGGACCGCCATCGGCGCGCGCACCTCCGAGTCGCAGACGCACCGCGAGATGTCCTCCGGCCTCTCCACGCCGGTGGGGTTCAAGAACGGCACCGACGGCGACCTCGAGCCCGCCGTGAACGGCATCGTCTCCGCGGCGAGCCCGCACTCGTTCCTCGGCATCAACGACCAGGGGCGCTCCGCGGTCGTGCGCACGCGGGGCAACCGCTACGGCCACATCGTCCTCCGCGGCGGCGGCGGGCGGCCCAACTACGACACCGTGTCGATCGCGCTCGCCGAGGACGCGCTCGCCCGGGCGAAGCTCCCGAGGAACGTCGTCGTCGACTGCTCGCACGCGAACTCGCGAAAGAAGCCGGAGCTCCAGCCGCTCGTGCTCCGCGACGTGGTCCACCAGATCCGCGAGGGCAACCGCTCCGTCGTGGGCCTGATGCTGGAGAGCTTCCTCGAGCCGGGGAACCAGCCCATCCCGCAGGATCTCTCGCAGCTCCGCTACGGCTGCTCGGTCACCGACGCCTGCATCGGCTGGGACACCACCGTCGAGAGCCTTCGCTGGGCGGACGACGTGCTGCGCGAGGTCCTGCCCGCGCGCGCCGCGCCCTGACGCCCCCGCGCTCCCGTCAGGCGCGCTCCCGTCAGGCGCGCTCGCGCTCCGGCGCTCGCGCCGCCCGCCGCTCCGGCTTGCCCAGGGGGCCGGACGGGCGCAGCGGGCCCGGCCGCACGACGCTCCTCGTCCCCCGCGACCGCTGCGCGGGGCCCCGCGTCGCGGCGCGCCGCAGGAACGTGACGAGCGCGCGCTCGGCCGCGTGGAGCCCGCCGCCCCTCGCGAGCCCCAGGACGTCGTCGGGCGAGAGCCCGCAGGAGACGACCTCCCCCCGCGCGAAGCCTTCGAGCACCGCGGGGCTGATGTACGAGCCGCGCGCCACCGCGGGCGTGTTCCCGAGCCGCTGCGCGACCGCCTTCACCGCGGCCTGGACGAGCCGCTTGCGGCTCGTGCGCCCGGGCACGAGCTCGCGCGCGGCCTCGGCGAGCGCGCTCGCGCAGAGCAGCGTCCCGGCCCAGGTCCGGAAGTCCTTCGCCGTGACGGACCCGCCGGCCGCTGCGCGGAGGTAGGCGTTGAGGTGGCGGCGGCGGACGTCCACGATCTGCCCGCCCTCGACGAACTTGAAGACGTCGCGGCCCGGCACGGCGAGGAGCTCGCGGACGAGGTGGGCGATCCGCCGGTCGCGGACCTCGCGCACCTGGCGCTGCCCCGACTTGCCGCGGTAGTCGAACACCACCCGGTCCCCCGTCACGCGCACGTGCCCGGGCCGCACGGTCGCGAGCCCGAAGCTCCCGTTCTCGCGCGCGTAGGCCTCGCTGCCGGGGCGCATCCAGGTCGCCTCGAGGATCCGCGTCATCCCGGCGAGCACGCGCTCGCGCCCGAGGCCGCGCCGGCGAAAGTCCCGCTCCACCCGGGCGCGCACCCTCGGCAGCGCGTCCGCGAAGCGCAGCAGGCGGCGGTACTTCGCGGCCGCCTGCCGGCGGACGAAGTCGGGGTGGTAGCGGTACTGCCAGCGCCCCGCCTTGTCGCGGCCGACGGCCTGGAGCTTCGCGCCCGCCGCCCGGCTCACGCGCACGTCGGTCCACGCCGGCGGGAGCCGCAGCGCCCGGATGCGCTCCACGTCCGCGGCCGCGGCGGGCCGCCCGTTCGCCTGCAGGTAGCGGAAGCCGGACCGCGGAGTGCCGACGCGCCGGAGCCCCTCGCGCTCGAGTCGCTCGATCGCCCTCATCCGATCAACCCCTAGGCACTGCGCGGGCGAGGCGCCAGCGGAGGCGTCCGTGCCGGGCTGAGGCGGGGCGCGAGGACTTGCCCGGTCGGGGCCGAGGCCGTCGGGATCAGCTGCGAGCGGGCGCGCCCACGTTCACGCCTGCGCCGCGCGCACCGCCCGCTCCTCCGCCGCGAGAATCGGCGGCGCCGGCACCCCGAGGGACGCGGCGATCGCGCGCAGGACCTCGCCTTCGGCCGGCCGCACCTTTCCGTCCGCGGTCACGCACGCCTCGCAGGCCGCGAGCACCCGCTCCTTCACGCGCGGCGCGGCCGCGTCGAGCGACGCGAGCGCCGTCTCGAGCCGCGCGGCGCCCACGCGGCCGCGCGGGAGGACGCGCCACGGGCCGCCGGTGCCGAGCGCCGAGACCGCCGCGTCGAGCGCCGCCTGCGCGGCGGCGCCGTC
>NZ_JALCZC010000009.1:0-88096 GCF_022690805.1 Anaeromyxobacter sp. SG66 | reverse complement strand
CCAAGAAGGGGGCCAGCACGCAGTTCCAGGGCTTCTCCTACCTGCTCCAGGGTAGCGACCAGAGCTCGACGTGCCTCAACTGCCACGCGGCGGCCGACACGGCGCCGAAGAGCTACCACGTCATGACGACGGGCGGCGGCGTGGTCGAGATGACCCCCGGTGGCGACTTCGCGTACCTGACGAAGGCCTACGTCACGACGGTCCGCGGCGCTCCGTACACGAACGCGGCCGACAAGCACGGCCACAACGTCATCGCGGCCGACTACACCCTCGGCGCCGACACGAAGCTGACGACGGCTCCGGGCGGCAACTACGACGCGACGAAGCTCTCCTGCATCTCCTGCCACGATCCGCACAGCCGCGCCCGCATCGTCGACGCGGCCGGCACGATCGCCTCCTCCGCGCTCGGCGCGAAGGTCCTGCCGATCGACGGCTCCGGCTCCTACGGCGCCACCCCGACCGTTGACGCGGCCGTCGGCGTGTACCGCCTCCTCGCCCCCATTGGCTACGTTCCGATGTCGGTCCCGACCGCCACGGCGTTCACGGCCGACCCGCCCATCGCGGTCGCTCCGTCGACCTACAACCGCTCCGAGGGGACGTTCGACACGCGCGTCGCCTACGGCTCGGGCATGTCCGAGTGGTGCGCGAACTGCCACGCCTCGATCCACAACAACGGCGTCAACGCCGGTAACACGAAGCTCATCCACCCGGCCGGCAACGGCGCGCTCCTGACGGCGCAGGCGAACGACCTCGCCGGCAACCCGCTCGGCACGACGATCGCGGCCATCTACAACGCGTACAAGGGCTCGGGCGACCTCACCGGCACGCAGGCCACCTCGTACGACTCGATGATCCCCTACGAGGAGGGCTCGGCGAACGTTGCTGCGCTCGCCGCGCACGCGGTCATCGACGGCACGCAGCTCGGCGGCCCGACGACCGGCACGGAGAACGTGATGTGCCTCTCCTGCCACCGCGCGCACGCCACGGCGTTCCCGCAGCTCTCGCGCTGGAACAACAACGCGCCCTTCGTCGCGGTCGACGGTCAGTGGCCGGGCAAGGACGCGGCTGCGGGCACGGAGATGGCGAACGGCGAGTTCAACCAGGGCCTGACGCAGGCCGAGTACGCGGCGGCGATGTACAACCGCCCGGCGACGCGCTACGCCTTCTTCCAGCGCTCGCTCTGCAACAAGTGCCACGCGAAGGACTAGTCAGCTCGCGCAGCACGCTGGTGTAGTATGAGGAGGGGCCGCGCGAGCGGCCCCTCCTTTCTTGTCAGGGCGATTCATTTCGTCGCGGGTGCGAATAGGTCGCCAATCCGGTTGTTCGCCGAGGGAAGCTCGCGAGATCGGAGCGCGCATGCGAACACGAACCGTCCTCCAGGCCGTGGTCCTCGCGTCGGTGCTCCTCGCCTGCGCCGCGCGGCCACGGATCGCGGCCCGCGAGCCGCTCTCGGGCGAGGGCGACCTCTTCGTCTACGTGCAGCCGTTCTCCCCGGAGGCGGAGAAGCTCGCCGTCACCGTCCGCTCCGTCGCCGTCGTGACGCAGCAGGGCGAGAGCGTCGCGCTCGAGCTCGTCCGTCCCGTGCTCTCCGGCCGCGATGCCCGCCACCAGCGCCTCTTCGCCCACGGGCGGCTCGCGCCGGGGCAGTACGCGGGGCTCCTCGTGGACGTCTCCGATGCCAGCCTGCGCTCCGACGGCGGGATGTCGAACCTGCTCGTGCCGCAGGCGCCCACGCGAATCGAGGCGCGATTCGACGTCCGGAGCGGTGGTGCGCGGGTCCTCCTGCTGTACCTCAAGCCGGCGGAGGCGATCGAGCGCAACTACGGCTTCACACCCGCCTTCGCCGTGGCCACCCCCGAGATCCCCGTGACCACCCTCGCCGGCGCCTCAGCGAGCACTGCCTGGAACGACGTGTTCGTCCTCGACAAGAAGGCGCGGCAGGTGGTCGCCGCCGTCCCCACCGGCCGCGAGCCTCGCGGGATCGCCCTCGACGAGCGCCAGCGCCGCGCCTACGTGGCGCTCGCCGGAGACGACGAGGTGGCCGTCGTGGACCTCGTCTCGGCGGAGACGCTGTCGCGCGTCCGGCTCAGCGCAGGAGATCGGCCGGGCCAGGTGGCGCTCGCGCAGAACGGTCAGGTGCTGATCGTGCTGAACGAGGGCTCCTACACGGTGAGCTTCGTAGACACCGTGAGCTGGACGGAGCTCGGCCGCACCGTCGTCGGTCCGGAGCCCGAGTGGCTCGTCCTCGATCCTTCTGGAAGGCGCGCCTACGTCCTGAGCCGGCGCACGAACACGATCACCGTGGTGGACACCGTCGCGCGCACGACGCTCACCACGGTTCCGACGGAGCCGGAGCCGCTGCGTGCCACCCTCAACTCCGCCGGGAACCGGCTCTACGTCACGAACGCGAGCTCTCCCTACGTCAGCGTGCTCTCCGTCCCGGACCTCGCGACGTCGGATCGGATCTTCGCCGGGCTGGGGGCGGGCGCGATCCTGGTCGATCGACGGACGGACCTGCTCTACGTCGCGATGCGGGGCGAGCCCCGCATCCAGGTGTTCGATCCTTTCTCGCTCTTGCCAGTCGACACGCTGGAGCTCCCCGGCGCCGCCTCGTGGATGGTCATCGACGACGTCGAGAACACGCTGTTCCTCCTCATGCCCGAGTCCCGCGCGATCGCGGTCCTGGATCTCGCGAGCCGCTCCCTCCTGTCCGTCATCGACGTCGGCGACGATCCCTACGGGCTCGCGATCGCGGGGGCGCGTGGGCGATGAGGTGGCTCTCGCGAGCCGCGCTGGGCGTCCTGCTCGCGGCCTGGGCGACGGCAGGCCGTGGGGACGGGTGGTCGGCCGTCATCGAGGAGCAGTACACGAAGACGGAGTCCACGGTGACGGATCAGGGTGCGGAGGCGCGCACGTCGTCCGTCGACACGGTGCTGCAGCGATATCGGCTCGCGCTGGACAAGTCGTTCTTCCCTTCCTTGAGCCTCGCAGGAGGTGGCCAGTACGAGGACGCCAAGACCTGGCAGGGCGGGATCGGCTCGGCAGACACCTCGTACTCGAGGCTCGCGAGCATCTTCGGACGGCTGAACGTCGGCGGTCCGACGCTGAATGGTCGCGGAAGCTATGACCGCCGGCAGGAATGGGCGCGCACGCTCGATGTGCGCTCGCCAGCCCTGGTCCTCGAGACGATCGCCTTCGACAGCGCCTGGAGGCCGCTCGACCTGCCCCTCATCACGTTCCGGGCGAGCCGCCAGAACTCGTTCGACGTCGATCGGGCGTCCCAGGATTCGAGGAACGACGCGTTCCTCCTGACCGCCTCGTACAAGGCCTCGAAGTCGCTGCTGGTCGGCTACTCCGCGCGGTACGACGACAACGAGGACCGCCTCCACGGCGCCGAGCAGACCGCCGTCGGGCAGACGGGGCGGGTCACGTACGAGGACCGCTGGTTCTCTCGACGCACGCTCGTGCACCTGACCTACGACGTGCAGTCGACGTTCGCGAACACCACGGTCCGCGACATCGGGGCGGAGATCCCGACTGCGCGGATCCCGCTGGCGGGGCTGTCGCTGGTGGAGACCTTCCCGACGCCCGAGACCGCGACACTCGTCCCGAACCCCGCGCTCGTCGATGGAAACACCACCGCGGCAGCGGGGCTCGACATCGGGTTCTCTCCCCGGACGAAGGGCGACTCGAACGCACGCGAGATGGGCGTCGAGCTGCCCACCGTCCCGGCGACCCCGGTCAACACGATCCACGTCTGGGTCAACCAGCCGCTCCCCCAGCTCGTCACGAGCGCGTTTCGCTTCAGCGTGTACCAGAGCGACGACAACGAGCGCTGGATGCCGGTCGCGCTCGTCGGCCCGGTGGTGTTCGGGATCTTCGAGAACCGCTTCGAGCTCCGCATCGAGGAGATCACCGCGAGGTACGTGAAGGTGGTCACCTCTCCCCTCGACCCCGCGGTCACCATCGATCCCAAGTACGCGGACATATTCGTGACCGAGCTGCAGTTCTTCCAGACGGTCCCGGCCGAGGCCATCCGTGGGCGCAGCAGCTCACTGCTCAACTCGGCCAGCGCGAGCGCGAGGACGGTCTTGCTCCAGTCGCCGAACCTGTCACATGATTTCTCGCTTCAGGTCGCTCGCTCGGACACGAGGACCCCTGGGCGCGACACCGCCGAGAGCCGGCTGGCGCTCACGAACGGGCTGTCGCTCGCCCACAAGCTCGCGCAACCCCTTGCGTTGAACGCACGAATTGCGCGTCAGGATTTTTTCGCTGAGGAGACGCACAGCGGCATCCTGACCTACGGCGCCGGTCTCGCGTACACGCCGCTCCCGGCGATGAGCCACGCGATCAACTATTCCGGCGCCTGGCGGCAGGGCACGACCGGAAGTTCGCTCTCGAACGCCCTCACGATGTTCAGCAGGGCGGAGCTCTATCGCGGCGTCAGCGTCTCCGGCAACGGGGGCTACACCCTGTCGCTCCTCGAGCGCGGTCAGCGATCGACCGGGCTGATCGGGGGAGCGACGGCGAGCCTCCGACCTCACCGGGTCTTTCAGCTCTCCGGGGGTTATCGCATTGCGAGGAACTCCACCTCGGGCGGTGGAGTGCCAGCGAGCACGACCACGCTGGAGCAGGCCGATGCGAGCGCCTCGTTCAGTCCCACCGAGGCGCTCTACGCGAGTGCGTCGGTGACGCGGATCATCCGCGGGGCGCGTCCCACCACGCTCGCGACCTTCGGGCTCGGATGGTCGCCCCTGCAGGGCGGAGATCTCACGCTGCACGCGACGTACTCGAAGACCCTCGACACGTCGGCCGAGGCGGTGACCCAGCTCGTCTCGCCGTCCGCGCGCTGGACCATCCGCCCCGGCACCTTCCTCGATCTCGTGTACGTCTTGAGCGACTCGAGCGCGCCGGCGCAGGACGCGATCTCGCACCTGTTCACCGCGAACCTGACGGTGACGCTGTGACGGTGGCCTGCATATTGCACTGGAGCCGCGACATGCTGATCCCGCGCAAGAAAGCGTGCACCCTGATCGCGACCCTGCTCGCGACCTCGCTCGTGGCGTGCTCGGGCCCAGGCGCGCGCCGACGCTATCAGAACGCGGAGATGGACTTCGGCTCGGTGCACACGGTGCTCGTGATGCCGTTCTCGAACCTGAGCCGCGACTCGATGGCAGGCGAGCGCGTCCGGGACGTGTTCGTCAACATGCTCCTCGCGAGCGGCTCGATCTACGTCCTCCCGCACGGCGAGGTGATCCGCGGCGCGAGCCGGGTGGGCGTCGTGAACGCCTCGGCGCCCAACGTCGAGGAGGCGGTCAAGCTCGGCGGTCTCCTCAAGGCGGACGCCGTGATCACGGGGGTCGTTCGAGAGTACGGCGAGCTGCGATCCGGAACCGCGTCCTCGAACGTCGTCTCGCTCAGCCTGCAGCTCATCGAGACGCAGACCGGGAAGGTCGTCTGGTCCGCCTCCACCACCAAGGGAGGGGTCGGCTTCGGCGCGCGGCTGCTGGGCGGAGGCGGCGCTCCGTTGAACGACGTGACGGAGGAAGCCGTCGATGACCTCCTCAACAAGCTGTTCAAGTAAGGTCGCCCTCGCCTTCCTGGCGCTCGCGGTCTCCGTCGCGTGTGCCGGCTCGCGGGCCGCGGCGCCGTCGCCCGGAGCGGCGCGCGCTGCCGTGATGGGGGCAGATTCGGCTGTCCAGCGGGCGGAGCCCGAGAAGCCGCGAGAGCGGCCGCGCCTCGCCGGCCGGCGCATCGCGGTACTCCCCATCGAGAACCTGAGCGGCGGCGTCGTCCCAGGAAAGCACCTCCTGAAGCTCCTCTCGCTCGCGGCTGCCCGCGCGGGCGCCGACGTGGTCGAGGGGAATCCCGTCGACGAGTTCCTCTCCCGCCACCGCGTCCGCTTCACGGGGGGCATCGACGCCGCCACCGCGAGCGCCGCCCGCGAGGAGCTCGAGGTGGACGCGGTGCTCGTCACCTCGGTGCTGCTCTATCACGCGGGAGCGCCTCCGAAGATCGCGGTGACGATGCGGCTCGTCGCGACGGACGAGCGACCCGAGATCCTGTGGATGGACGGCGCGGTGCTGAGCGGCAACGACGAGCCGGGCCTCCTGGATCTCGGGATCATCTCGAAGATCGAGCGGCTCGAGCGGAACGCGCTCGCGCGGCTCACGGGCTCGCTCGCGGGGTTCCTCTCCGGTCACGGTTCTCCCGTCACGACGTGCCCGGCGGAGCGCCGCTTCGAGCCCAGGGTCAGCTTTCGCTCGCGCCGCTTCGCGCCCGGCGCGGCCTCCGTCGCGGTGCTCCCGTTCGTGAACCAGACGGAGCGAAGAGGGGCAGGCGAGGCCCTCGCGGTGGAGTTCGTCCGGCACCTGTCGTCGCTCGGGACCGTCACGGTCGCCGAGCCCGGCGTCGTGCGCGACGCGCTCATCCGCTACCGGATCGTCCTCGAGGGCTCGCTCTCGCTGCTCGCGGTGCGCACCGCGACGGAGGTGCTCGGGACCGATCTCGTGCTCACCGGCGTCGTCCGCGAGTACGACGACGTGGGGCCCGTGCCGAAGGCGGACTTCACTGTGACCCTCATCGACACCCGCACCGAGGAGGTGGTCTGGGAGGCGACCTCCGACCACCGCGGTGACGACGACGTCGTGCTCTTCGATCGCGGGCGGGTGAACACCGCGACCGCGCTCGCGTGCCGCATGGTCCGCAGCGTGGTGGACGGGATCGCCGCCGCGACGAAGCCTGGCACGCGTGATCGCTCTCCTGCGCTGGAGCGGCGAACCGTGGAGCGCCCGGCGCATGAGCAGCGCGCCGTCGGCGCCGTCCGCCGCGAGCCGCACGAAGGCTGATCGGGCGGATGTCGCGTGGGGCTCTTCCCGGAGCCGAGGCCGGCAGCGAAAAACGATCGAATCATCGAGGGGCCACGCAACGCTTGCGCAGCACGCTTTGCGTGGAGTGGGACAAATCGGGAGCGAATCCACGGAATTGCAGTGGTTAGAGACGGCCCAGCAGGGGGCACACGCGTTGCAGCCACCGGCACGGCCAAGCGGAGCTGGACGGCGGGGAGAGACCGTCGAACGACGTGGCCGCGCCGGGGCGCGGTCGAGAGGAGCGACATGACGACGCGTGCAGTTCTCGCAGCCGTGCTGGCCTCGTTGCCTGCGTGGGCGTTCTCGGCGGCTCCCGCTGCGGCGACGAAGGTGCCGCCGGCGGCCACCGCGCCGAAGACCGATGCCGCCAAGGGTGACTCGGGCGTGGCGAAGAAGAGCGCTCCGACCGCCCCCGCGAAGAAGACCGCCGAGCCGGAGGGGGCGAGCGCCCTTCTCAAGGTGCCGTTCCTGTCGCCCCGGTTCGCCTCGACGCCGGTGGCGGTGGTCGACGGCGACGTCATCACGATGGGTCAGCTCGTGGACACGCTGGCCCTCGAGCACGCGCCGCGATCGCCCGAGGAGGGCGCGACGGGCGAGGAGGCGGCCCCCGCCGCTCCGGCGAGCCGCAGCGACTTCACGCGCGTGCTCGAGCGGCTCATCGACACCCGGGTCGTCGCCTCCGAGGCGCGCGACATGGGCATCGACGATCTCCCCCAGCTCAAGGAGGAGCTGGCGAAGTACGAGGAGACCGCGCTCCGGAAGGTCTTCGAGCAGACGGTCTCGAAGGACGTGAAGGCCGATCCGGCCGCCGTCGAGAGGATCTTCCAGGACTCGGTCCGGGAGTGGAAGCTCCGCTCGATCGTCCTCGACAAGGAGGAGGACGCGAAGGCTGTGGCGCCCCTCGTCCGGGACGCCAAGGCGTTCGAGGAGACGGCGAAGCGACTCGTCGCCGAGAAGAAGGCGCGCGGCAACGAGGAGCCTGTCTTCGTCCCCGAGTCGAAGCTCCTCCCGCAGATCGAGATGGCGGTCGCGGCGCTCAAGCCAGGCCAGGTGAGCCCCCCCGTCAAGATCCCCTCAGGCTGGACGGTCATCAAGGTCGTGGACGTCCGCTACCCGGAGGATCCCGAGGCGCGGGCGATCGCCGAGGAGCGCGCGCTCGCGGCGAAGCGGCGCGAGGCGGTGATCAAGGCCTACGAGGCGCTCGCGAAGAAGTATGCGACGGTCGACGAGAAGCTCATCGACCGGCTCGACTACGAGGCGAAGAAGCCCGGCTGGAACGCGCTCTACAAGGACAAGCGGGTGCTGGCGAAGATCCGCGGCGAGGCGCCGATCACCGTCGGCGACCTCGCGGCCGGGATCTCGCTCAAGTTCTTCCACGGCATGGAGGGGCCGATCCGCGCGAACCAGGTGAACGTCGTGAAGCGTCAGACGTTCGAGGGGATGCTGATGCGCCGGCTCTTCAAGAAGGAGGCGCTCGCGCAGAAGCTCGACCAGAGCGAGGAGTACAAGGCGGTCGTCGCCGAGTACGAGACCTCGCTGCTCTTCGGGATGTTCGTGCAGCGCGCGGTGGTCCCCTCGGTGAAGGTCACCGAGGGCGAGCTCATGGACTACTACGAGAAGCACAAGGCGGAGTTCAGCACCCCCGCCTTCTACCGGCTCGACGCCCTCGCGTTCCGCAACGGCAAGGCCGCGCAGGCCGCGCTCGACAAGATCAAGTCGGGCACGGATCTCAAGTGGCTGAAGTCGAACGCGGCGGACCTGGTGCCGGCGGAGGAGCGCGACCTCGACTTCGGCGGCACGATCTACAGCGCGAAGGGGTTGCCCGAGGAGCTCGCGAAGCTGCTCGCTGGCGCCAAGAAGGGTGAGTTCCGCCTCTACTCGTCACGCGGGGGCCAGGCCTACGTCGTCCAGCTCCTCGACGTCACGCCCGGGAAGGAGCAGCCGTACAAGGAGAGCCGCGAGACGATCGGCAAGAAGGTGTTCGCCAGCAGCGTCGAGAAGGCGCTCAAGGAGTGGGTGGCGAAGCTCCGCAAGGAGCACGACGTCAAGGTCTACATCACGCGCGTCGACGGGTGAGCGCGGTCCACGACTTCAGCGAGGGCACGGCTGTGACCAGCAAGACCAACCGGTGGACGCTCGCGCTCGCGGCCCTGTCGGCGGCGTTCCTCGCCGCCGCGCCGGGGCGGGCGGAGGCGGCGCGACAGTTCAAGTCGAAGGACTGCATCGACTGCCACAAGCCGTTCGCGGACAAGTACGACTCCGTCAAGTTCACGCACCCCGCCGTGAAGCAGCGGAAGTGCGAGGACTGCCACCTGCGCCACGGCGTGGTGCCGAAGCTCGTGCTGAAGGAGGCCGGCGCGAACCTCTGCTTCCGGTGCCACAAGCGCGAGTCGATCGGCCTCGACAAGCCGAACGTCCACAAGGTGCTCCGCACCGGCGCGTGCGGCCAGTGCCACGACGTCCACGGCTCGAACGCGCCGCACATGCTGAAGGCGGAGGGTAGCCAGGTCTGCTACGCCTGCCACGACAAGGCGGCGTTCGAGCGCAAGAACGTGCACAAGGTGCTCGCCAAGGACGGGTGCCAGGCGTGCCACGTGGCGCACGCGTCCGACCAGAAGAACCTGCTCGTGGCCGAGGAGGGCAAGCTCTGCTCGAAGTGCCACTCCGCGAGCGCCGGCGGGTTCGCGAAGGCGCACGGGGGCTACCCGGTGGCGACCTGCACCGGCTGCCACGATCCGCACTCCGCTGATCGCGCGAAGCTCCTCAAGGCCTCGCTCCATCCGCCCGTCGCGGAGTCGTCCTGCTCCGACTGCCACGCGCCCGCGAAGTCCGCGAAGCCGTTCGCCGTCCAGGAAGCCGGCGCGAAGCTCTGCGCGAACTGCCACGACTCGGCCAAGCTGCTCGGCGGCGGGACCGTGGTGCACAAGCCCGTGAAGGACGGGCAGTGCGTCGCGTGCCATGATCCGCATGCGTCCGGCGCGCCCAAGCTCACGCACGCCCCCGGCGCGAAGCTCTGCCTCGGGTGCCACCCGCAGATGGGCCAGAAGGTCTCGGTCGCGCACGCCCCCATGTCGTCCCCGGGCGCCTGCGCCTCGTGCCACAAGCCGCACGCCACGAAGGAGAAGAAGCTCCTCGCGAACAACGTCGCGGCCCTCTGCGGCGCGTGCCACAAGAAGACGTTCGAGGAGAAGCGCAAGGTCGCGCACCAGCCGTTCGTGGACCGGGACTGCGCTGCGTGCCACGACCCGCACGGCTCTAACCTGCCGGGCATGGTCAAGGCCCGCCTCGACAAGGTCTGCTTCGGCTGCCACGCCGAGGAGGAGACCCGCTTCATCAAGACGCACACCCACAAGCCCGTGCTCGATGGGCGGTGCGGCGCGTGCCACTCCGGGCACGGCTCCGACGAGCCGAAGCTCCTGAAGGCCAGGGGCGCGAAGCTGTGCGAGCAGTGCCACGCCGGGATGATGAAGGCGGACGCGAGCGGGACGACGCACGCGCCGTTCGCGAAGGGTGACTGCCTCACCTGTCACGACGCGCACGGCTCGAACACCGCCGGCATGCTGGTCTCCGAGGAGAAGACGCTCTGCGCGCGCTGTCACGAGAAGACCGAGAAGGCGGTCCAGGGCGCGACGAGCATCCACGCTGCTTTCAGCGCGGGTGACTGCACGAAGTGCCACAGCCCGCACCAGGCGAAGCTCAAGAAGCTGATGCTCGCGCAGACTCCGGACGTGTGCGTCACCTGCCACACGAAGATGAAGGAGAAGCTCGCGGCGGAGAAGCGTCACCAGCCCGTCGAGGACTGCCTGGCGTGCCATGGCCCGCACTCGGCGAAGCAGCCGAAGCTCGCCGTGCAGCGCGCGTCCGAGCTGTGCGGGCAGTGCCACGACGAGAAGGAGGGCAAGTTCACGAAGGCCCACCTCGGCATCGCGGCGTCCGACATGAGCTGCACGAGCTGCCACGATCCGCACGCCTCCAAGGATCCCAAGATGTTCAAGGACCTGCAGCACGCGCCGTTCGCGTCGCGGGACTGCGGCAACTGCCACGTCGTCGAGAAGTAGAGGACAAAGATGAGCGCGAGACCTTTCATCCTCGTCCTGGCGGTCGCCGCCCTGGTCGGGCCTGCGGCCGCGGCGCCGCCTGCCCCGAAGTTCAAGCTGAAGCCGGGGGCGGCCGGCCAGGTCTGCCTCGAGTGCCACCCGGACTTCGCCGAACGGCTCAAGAAGCCGTTCGTCCACACGCCGGTGCGCTCGAAGGACTGCGTCGGGTGCCACAACCCTCACGCCTCGGACCACGGCAAGCTGCTCGCGGCGGACGCGAACGCGATCTGCGGGACGTGCCACAAGGACGTGGTCGCGAAGAACGCGAAGAGCACCCACCCGCCGGCCGCGCAGCAGAAGTGCGGCGAGTGTCATGACCCGCACGCCTCGAACGCGAAGGCCAACCTCGTCAAGGCCGGCCCTGAGCTCTGCGCGACGTGCCACAAGACCCTCGTCGACGGGGCGAAGGCCTCCAAGTTCAAGCACCGGGCGGTCGAGAACGGCTGCGGGAGCTGCCACGAGGCCCATGCATCGGCCACGGGCCTGAAGCTGCTCAAGGCCGACGTCCCCCAGCTCTGCCTGGGTTGCCACAAGGTGGACGGGCCGATCCTGATGAAGAAGCACATGAACTACCCCGTCGCGAAGGCGAGGTGCACGAGCTGCCACGACCCGCACGGCTCGAACGTGCGCGGCATGCTCTACAACACGGTCCACGCGCCGGTCGCGAAGGGCATGTGCGGCCAGTGCCACGAGGCACCGGGGTCTCCCAGGGGCTTCGAGCCGAAGCAGGCGGGGCTGGCGCTCTGCCGCGGCTGCCACGTCCAGAACATCAACAAGATGATGGACAAGAACCGCCTTCACCGACCGGTCACGGAGGGCGCCGCTTGCCTGTCGTGCCACGGCCCCCACGCGTCCAAGGAGAAGGGCCTCCTCAAGGCGGACATGCGGACGGTCTGCGGGAGCTGCCACGCCGACACCATCAAGCGCGGCGACCTGTCGGTGACGAAGCACGAGCCCATCAAGAACTCGGAGTGCACGAGCTGCCACGATCCCCACGGCTCGGACGCCGCGCTCATGCTCGTCAAGACCGAGTCGCCGGAGCTCTGCGGGAAGTGCCACGACTGGCAGAAGCACTCGTCGCATCCGGTCGGCGCGAAGTTCGTCGACCCGCGCAACAAGAACCTGACCCTGCAGTGCCTCAGCTGCCATCGCGCGCACGGCACCGAGTTCAAGTCGATGATGCCCTACGCGACGGTCCCCGAGACGTGCACGAAGTGCCACGAGAAGTTCACGAGGTGATGACCGTGCTGAGAGCCATCGACGCGAGGGTGATCGTCTCGCTCGTCGTCGTCCTCGCCGCGAGCGGGGCACGCGCGCAGAGCGTCGCGTTCAAGCACCAGGCCACGGTGTACAGGGACGCGAAGGACGGCAAGCTGTCCGCGCCCGAGGGCGTGGCCTGCAACGACGCCGGGCTGCTCGTGATCGCCGACACCGGGAACGCCCGCCTCCTCACCTACTTCGTGAAGGAGGGCACCGTCACGCCCGCGGCCGAGGTGAAGGTGCCGCAGCTGAAGCACCCGGTGCGCCTGCAGCTCGACTCGAAGGGAAACATGCTCGTGCTCGACCGCAAGCTGCGGAAGATCGCGCGGCTCGACGCCAAGGGCGCGTTCCAGGGGTACGTCGACCTGAAGCCCGCCGGCGTCACCGAGGTCGTCCCGACGAGCTTCAAGGTGGACCGCGCCGACAACCTCTACGTGCTCGACACGGCCGCCGCGAAGGTGTTCGTGGCGGATCCCTCGGGAGCGGTCACGGCGACGCTCCCGCTCCCCGCCGACGCCGGGGCCTTCATGGACGTCGCCGTGGATGCGGGCGGGATCGTCTACGTGCTCGACGCGGTGCGCGCGACGGTGTGGTCCGCCGCGAAGGGCGCGACGGCGTTCTCGCCACTGGGAAAGAGCTTCAAGGACTACGCGAGCTTCCCGACTTACCTCACCGCGAACAACCGCGGTGTCCTGCTCGCGGTCGACCAGAATGGCGCGGGTCTCGTCCTGCTGGGGCAGGACGGCAGCTACCTGGGGCGCCAGCTCAGCCTCGGCTGGACGGACGGGCTCCTTTACTACCCGTCGCAGATCTGCCTGGACGCTCAGGGGGACGCGTTCGTGGCCGACCGCTCGAACAACCGCGTGCAGATGTTCACGTCCATCGCCCAGTAGACGCGCGGTATCGAATCGACGGGGCGCGCTCCTGCGGGGGCGCGCCCCGTCGATTTTGACGGGCATCAACGAGAAGATTGCGCCGAATCAATGTGCGCAACGCGACCTCGTGCCGCGGTGAAGCCATCAAGCAAGCGCTCGGACCCATGATACCCTCGTGACCTACCTATTTCACGGTACGTCTTGCCGGTCGCCCGGAATGGGGCTGCGGCTCGTCCGTGAAGAGGAGGGGAACGATGCGATTTCACGTGAGGCGCCCGATCGCCCTGGCCGCGCTCTCGACCGTCCTGTTCATCGCCTGCGGTGAGGATGAGCCGCTGACGGGGGCTCCGGCGCCCGTCTCGGTCCGCCGGACACGCGCCGCCGCCACCGCGACCGCGGACGGCCCCGTGTGCAGGGGCACGGGTGCCCACGACAAGCATGGTCTCGTCGGGTTCCAGTGCGCCACCTGCCACGAGTGCGGCGGGCTCATGCAGTTCTCGAGCACGTACACGCTCCCGACGAGCGGAGCGTCGATCTCGGGGCCGGAAAACGTGGTGACGGTCGGAGCGAACGGAACGACGTGCAGCGTGGCGTGTCATAACGTCGGCGGGCTCGCGACGACGCAGCCCGTCGACTGGAGCGCTCCGGGCCCGCTCGCCTGTAGCTCGTGCCACTCGCAGGGGCAGGCGGGAGCGTTCCCGGTGAGGTCGAGCCATGGCGTGGACAGCTCCAGCGCCACGGCGAACCGCGCCGCCTGCCAGAACTGCCACGATACGAGCAGGCACGTCTCCGGAACCGTGGTCATCCAGGGGGTCGGCGCGCTCGACCCGAACGATCCGGCCCAGGTGGACGGTGCGTGCAAGAAGTGCCACGGCGGGCGGGGAACCGCGGTCGCGGGCAAGACGCCGCCGCTCCTCGACGGCTACACGTCCGCCGATGGGGACTTCCATGGCGCGCGCGCCGGCACGGGGTTCGGAGGGTCGCTCATCGGGTACGCCCGGGGCGCTGGTCCGCTTCCGTGCGTGACCTGCCACGACGCGCACCAGAGCTCGAACGCGTTCCTGTTCGCGTCGAGCGTGAACACGTCGCCGGTGGCGGATGCGACGATCAACCGCGCCGGAGTGGGAGCGGAGGCGCTCTGCGAGCGGTGTCACTCCGGCGCGCGCCACGCGGGGTGCAATGTCGCCGGGTGCCACACGACGGACCCCGTCCCCGGCGGCGCGAACAAGCCCTGCTTCTTCTGCCACGGCCATGAAGGCATCGTGAACTTCAAGCTTCCCACCTGGGCGGACCACCCCGTGCCCGGCGTGGCGATCAGCGACCCGAACGCCTACTGCTGGCACTGCCACACCGCGGGGTGGTTCCCCGCGGCGCCGGAGTACGTTGCCCCCACCGTGACGAACGTGGTCGCCAAGGAAGTCACGGGGACGAGCGCGAAGGTGTCCTGGACCACGAACGAGAAGGCCACCTCCTACGTCGAGTGGGGAGTGGGAACGCCGTCGAACGTGGATGGCAACGGCGTGCTCGTGACCCAGCCCTGCGGGCCAGGTGTGAGCACCCCCTGTCGCGAGGTGACGCTCACCGGCCTCGCTCCGCTCACGCAGTACGCGTACCGGGTCCGCTCGTCGGACGCGATGCGGAACGCGACCGTGTCGCAGATCTACACGTTCACCACGCCCGACCCCAACGCGCCTGGGCAGCCTGCGCTCACGCCGGTGGATGACGGCGCCGTTCCGTACCCCGAGACCGCCGTGCCGGTCACGTTCCAGTGGACCGCCGTCGCGGATCCCAACGGGGATCCCATCGAGTACCGCATCCAGATCTCCTCGAACCCCGGCTTCACCGCTCCGCTCGTGTTCGACGGGCCCTGGACCACCTCGACGACGTACGCGAAGACCTTCACGGCCACCGAGTGGCCGGGCGCGACCTATTACTGGCGCGTCCAGGCGCGGGACGCTGCGCACGATCTCCGTTCGCCGTGGTCGAGCGTCGATGCGTTCGGGATCTGGTGGTACGACCCGATGCCCTATTGATCAACGTCAATAACGTCGGCCCGGAACGGGGGCTGCCGCGCAATGCGCGGTGGTCCCCGTTCTTTGCCGAGCGCGGACGTCGCTGAAGCCCGACGCCTGGCCCCGTCTCGTCTCGAGTATCGGAGCGCGGCGCGAGGACGCAGGGACCGCCAACCAAGCGCGTCGCCGCTCCACGCCCCCTCATGTACTGAAGGTTGCTGACACACATCAAAGGGATTGTGCGAGATTGAAGTCGGGCGGACTAATGGGTTGCGTCCAACTCGTGCACCCGAACGCTCTCTCGTCGTGAGCCATCGAAGTTGCTTTCTTTGGCCGAGGCGGTTCAGGCGTTCGCGACCAGGGTCTGGGGGATCCGCATGCACTCGTGGCAGCTCGACCGAAGGCTCGGATCGGCGATCGTCGCCGGCATCGCCATGCTGTCGTCGCTGGCGTGCGGGAGCGGAGCCCAGGAGGCAGGGCAGGGTGGCCTCTCGAGGACGCCGCGCTCCTCCGCCATCACCGCGGACGCTGCGGTGTGCACCGGCACCGGGTCGCACGACAAGCACGCCGCTTACGGGATCGGCTGCGCGGTCTGCCACCCCTGCGGCGGCGCGTACCAGTTCGACCCCTTCACCTATACACGCGGGACCTCGACGTCCGGCGGCACCATCACGCTCACCGGGACGGATCCGGCGACCTGCTCCGTGGCGTGCCACTTCCCGATGGGCACGCAGCCCCACTCGATCACCTGGGGGACGCCCGGCCCGCTCGACTGCACCTCCTGTCACGCGGTGGCTGCGCTCCCGTCGGTCCACCCGACGCTCGTCGTCGAGAACCCGACGCGCGCGGACTGCGAGGCGTGCCACCGGATGGGCGACCACACGAAGGGCACCGTCGTGCTCGTGAGCCACGGCGTCGATTGGATGAACTCTGCGAGCTCCGGATTCCACGCGTACTCCGCCAACGCGCGCATCGCGAGCTGCCAGGCCTGCCACGGCGCCGATCTCACCGGCGGCTCCACCAGCACCGGGTGCCGTGACTGCCACGATCGCAACCTCCCGGCCGGCGTGACGAGCTGGCGGACGAACTGCGTGATGTGCCACGGCGACAAGGCGAGCGGGCAGTCCTCGCCGCCGCGGGCGACGTGGGGGAACAACGTCCCGAGTGACACCGCGAACGTGCGGATCGGCGCGCACGCCGCCCACGTGACCGGCAGCGCCATCGCGCCGCCCTTCGACTGCGCCGTCTGCCACGTGAAGCCCACGGACGCCCTGTCCGACGGCCACGTCGACGAGGCGACCGCGAAGGTCGTGTTCAGCGGCCTCGCCGCGAACCGCGGGGAGCCGGCCGCCGCGTGGAGCCGCGACACCGCGACGTGCGCCAGCACCTACTGCCACGGCGCCACGCTCGGCGGCGGCACGAACAAGACGCCCACCTGGACCCGCGTCGGCCAGGGCGAGGCCGGCTGTGGCACCTGCCACGGCCTGCCTCCGCCCGCGCCGCACCCCTCGGTCTCCGGCGGCCTCTCCGGGTGCGCCGTGTGTCACTCGGACACCGTCGACTCGAGCGGCGCGATCATCCCGCCGAGCGCCGGCGGGCTCCACCTCGACGGGTTCGTCGAGGGCGGGCATGACAAGGATTGGATGGACAAGACGAGCACGAAGTTCCACGCGTACTCGGCGAACCGCGGCCTGGGCCCCTGCCAGGCGTGTCACGGCGCGGATCTGAGCGGCGGGGCGACGCAGGTCGGCTGCGCGAAGTGCCACGGGGCCGGCTGGGAGCGGAACTGCACGATGTGCCACGGCGACCCGGCGGATGGCACGGGCGCGCCACCGCGGACGACGTGGGGCAACTCGGGCGACCCGCTTCGGGTCGGGGCGCACACCGCGCACGTCAAGGGGACCTCGGTCGCGGCGCCGCTCGATTGCGACCAGTGCCACGTCGTTCCGACGGACGCCTTCTCCCCCGGTCACATCGACGACGCAGTCGCCAAGCTCACCTGGGGCTCGCTCGCGACCGTCGGTGGGGCCGCTCCTGCGTGGGACCGGACGGCGGGGACGTGCGCCAGCACGTACTGCCACGGCAACTACGCCGGCACGTTCTCGTACTACTACTGGGACGGCACCTACACAGCGCGGTACGCCGGCAAGCGCGCGACGCCTGCGTGGACGGGATCGCCGACCGCGTGCGACTCGTGCCACGGAAATCCGCCCAGGGAGAACCTCTCGTGGCACGGCTATCACAACGGCGGAAACCAGTGCCAGCTCTGCCACCCGGACGCGACCGGTACCGTGGCCGGGGTGGGCATCGGCATCACCAACCGTGCGCGGCACGCGAACGGCGTGGTCGATGTGGAGCCGCAGTGGGACGCCCAGTGCTTCAATTGCCACTGATGCGCTGAGAGAGCGGTGAAGATCCGGCCGCGCCCCGTCGTCCTCGGGGCGCGGCCTTGATCTGCCAGCCGCGTGCGCGAGCGGAACGAACCTCGGGCCCCGGGGGGTCGCACGAAGTCCTCGGCTGGCATGCGCGCGTCGCGGAGCTCGGGGGATAGGTGACCCCGCGACCCGCGCTTCCATACGCTCGAGAACCACGCCCGCGTGATGGGCGCCTTCCTCGACGCGGCCCGACCGCGGTCCCTCCCGGTCGAGCGGCGCGGTGCATCAAGCCTGTAGACGAGAGTCGGACGAGCTGGCGCAGGCAGATGCTGGACGACGTCGAGCGGCGAGGGAGCGGTTGCGGCGGGATGGTGAGGCGGACTGCGCGAGCCTGCGCGGCGACTGGGAGCGTCGGCGGTCATTCTGCGAAGAGTCGCGAGCGAACACGACTCGCCGACGGAGGCTCCGAGCCTCGCGAAAAGTCGAAGGACGGTCGCTACCGGTTGCGTGCTGCTGGCACGCTCACATTCGAGGGGCTCTGCATCCACGCCCGATCGGATCGGCCGGCGCGTGCTTCCCTGTTGCGCGTCGCCCGCGGTACCGGTCCTCAGCATCGGCAAACGACGAGCCCCTGGTCGCGAAGGTCGCGATCAGGGGCTTCGTGTGAAACAGGATCAGCAGTTACCGCCTCGAGCGCCAACGACGCGGCCCTCGAGGCGGCTCGCGACTACCCCGCGCCGTGACACGCCAGCGTGTCGCAGGAGGACTGCGACGTCCAGCCGGTGTTGATGACCGTCCCGGTGTAGAGCACGACGTCGCGCCTGCCGTTCACGTGCTGCGTGCTCGTCGTGGCGTGGCAGGCGCCGCAGCCGATGCTCAGGACGTTCACGTGGAAGACGTGCCGGTCCAGGCCGCCGTCGTTCGGCGGATCCCCGTGACAGCTGCCGCACGTCGCCTGGCCCTGGCCGACCTTCGTCCAGATCGGGGTGGGGTTCGAGCCGCCGTTCGCGCCATGACAGTAGGTCGACGCGCAGGTCGCCGTCGTACGGTTCCAGGACGTTCCCGTCACGCCCTGCGTGGCGACGCCGGTGAACGTGACCGTGGCGGTCGCGGCGTCGACGTGGCCGGGCGTGAGCGCGTCCGCGGGCTTCGGGTGGCACACCGCGCAGTCGATGGGCGCCGAGTTCGCGGTGCCCTTCACGTGCGTCGCGTGCGCGCCGATGCGGACGTTCGTCGTGCCGCTCTGGACGTTGTTACCCCACGTCGCACGCGGCGGCGCGGCGACGCCAGTCGCCTTGTCGCCGTGGCACATGACGCAGCTGTTCCACGCGGGCCGGTTCACGCCGTCGTGGCAGGACGCGCAGCTCACGCCGGTCGAGCCGCCGGAGAGGTCCGCGCCGTGGCACCACTGGCAGGACGCGAGCCCCTGGTTCGCCGAGTACGCGTGGAACTTCGGGCTCGAGGTGTTCATCCAGTCCGCGTCGTGGCCGCTCGCCGCCTGGATGGTGCCGTCGATGTGCTTGCCGCCGGCGCTCCTGGGCACGATCGCGCCGCTCGCGGAGACGGTGTCGGGGTGGCAGGGGTTGCAGCCGGCGAGGTTGCTCGACACAGGCGGATGGACGTCCGCCGGCGGCGGGACGCCGTGGCAGGTCCCGCAGTCGGCCTGGCCCGTGCCGGTGCTCGTCCAGACGGGGGACGTCTTCGACCCGCCCGACAGCGTGGCGCCGTGACAGTACGTCGAGGCGCAGCCCGCGGTCGCGCGGTCGAAGGTGGGGGTCACGCCGGTCGGCACCGCCACGCCGGCGAACCTCACCGTCGCGGTCTCGCCGTCGATGTGGCCGGGCGTGAGCGCGTCGGCGGGCGTCACGTGGCACACGCTGCAGTCGAAGACGGCGCCGTTCGCTCCCTGCGTGACGTGCGCCGTGTGAGCGCCGGTGCGGACCGGATCGGCCTGGCGTCCCCAGGTCGCCTTGGGCGGCGCGCCCGTCGCGTTGTCCGTCCCGCCGTGGCACATCGTGCAGTTCGTGGCCCACGGCTGCCCGGGGCGATCGTGGCAGCGGCCGCACGAGCCGCCGAATCCGGTGCTGCCGTCGAGGTTCTGCCCGTGGCAGACCTTGCACGACGAGAGGCTGCGGACCGCCGTGTTGGCGTGGAAGTTCGACGAGGTCGTGTCCATCCACGAGGCCTCGTGGCCACCGGAGAACTCGATCGCGCCGTCGAGGTGCTTGCCCCCCGACGACGGCGAGATGAGCGCGCCCGTGGCGGAGATCGTCTGGGGGTGGCAGGCGTTGCAGCCGGCGAGATCGGCGGGAACCACCGGGTGCGGCGCGGGCGGCGGCACGCCGTGGCAGGTCCCGCAGTCCGCCTGGCCCTCGCCGACGCGCGTCCACACCGGCGCGTTCGTCGCGTTGCCGTTCTGGAACGCGCCGTGGCAGTAGGCGGTCGCGCAGCTCGCCGAGGCGGGCGCGAAGCCCGGGTCCTTCGCGGAGGTCTTCCAGACGCCGTCGGCGCCCGTGTAGCCCGTGAGCTCGACCTGGCCGTCGAGGTGCGTGGCGTCGAGCACGGTGCCGGGCTTCGGGTGGCAGAAGCTGCAGTCGAACGCGGGCGCGAGCGCGCTGCCCCGCACGTGCTGCCGGTGCGCGCCGACGCCGAGCGCGGTCGTCGCGGTGTTGCCGGCGAGGTCCTGCGGCGGAGCGCCGGAGGGATCGGTGGCGTCGCCGTGGCAGGTGTTGCAGGTCACCGTCCAGTCCTTGCCTCCCGCGAACGCGTCGTGGCAGCTCGCGCAGACCACGCCCGTCACGTGCGGCTCCCCCTTCACCGCATGGCAGGCGAGGCACGCCCGAACGTCCTGAGCGGCGGCGGCGCCGTGGAGCGACGGCGAGGCCCAGCCCTGCGGGTGCTTCGCCTCGGGGCGCACGTCGACCTGGCCGTTCACGTGCTTCCCCGTCTCGACCCGGATCTTCCCGTCGGAGCCGACCGTCTCTCCGTGGCACGCGGCGCAGGACGTGATGTCCGTCGCCGCTCCGGGGGCGAGGCTCGGGTGCGTCGCCGGCACGGGGTTCCCGGGAGTCCCGTGACAGGCGCCGCACGCCACCGCGGCGCCGTCCAGCGCGGTCCAGACCGGGGACGTGGTGGCGGTTCCGCCGTGGCAATAGACGTTGGAGCAGGTCCCGCTCGAGCGGTCGTAGGCCGGCGAGGCGCCTCCCGCGCGCGCGAGCGCGCCGAACGAGACGTCCACCTTTCCGTTGCCGTGCTGCGACTGGTCCGTGCGCGGGTCGAGGTGGCACTCGGAGCAGGCGAGGGCGCCGGCGAGCGCGCCGGCCTCGACGTGCGCGGAGTGCGCGCCCGCACGCGAGGGGTCGGACCCGATCATGCGGGGCGGCGCGCCGGTCTGGTTCTGCTCGCCGCCGTGACAGCGGGTGCACTGGGCGGTCTCGGCGCTCTTGCTCTCCTCGATCGTGCGAGCCTGACACGCGAGGAGGGTGATGAGAGACGCCCCCAGCAACGGGACGATGAACGGGCGCAGCATGGCCATCTCGAAGCCCTCGGAATTACGCAGGCCGTTTGCACGCACCGGCAGCGCTGCCTTTGCGTGTGACCCGGTGGAGGTCGCCCCAGTGTACCTGCCCCTGAGCGCGGTACAACTGGGGCAAATCGCTTGATCTGTGTCACGCGCAGTGCCGACGCCGACCGCCGGCGCGCGGCTCAGCGGTTCGAGAGCTGAGCGACGTAGGCGGAGAGCTGCCGCGCTCGCTCGGGCGCGAGCCGGCTCAGCGCAGCGGTCTCGCGCTGCGCCGCCGCGTAGTTCCCCACCATCGCGTACGACACGCCGAGGTTGAAGCGCGCCTCGGCGTTCTCGCTCAGCCTGGCCGCGGCGGGCTCCAGCCGCGCGATCGCCTCCGCAGGGCGACCGAGCCGGTTCAGCGCCGCCGCATAGTTCGCGTACGCCGCCGCGTAGTCGGGCCGCAGCGCGATGGCTCGCTCGAAGAGGGCCGCGGCCTCGGCGTAATCCCCCGACCTGTCCATCAGCAGCGAACCCAGGTTGAAGTAGGCGTCGGGGTACTCCGGCGCCTGGCGGATCGCGGCGCGGAACCAGTTCGCGGCCTCCTCGTCCCGGCCCAGCTTCCGCAGCGCGGCCCCGATGTCGCTGTAGACGTCCACGCGGGTGGGGTCGGCGCGGTTCGCGTTCGCGAAGGCCTGGAGCGCCTCCTCGTGCCGACCCGCAGCCGCGAGGGCGAGGCCGAGGTTGTGCGCCGGCCGGACCTTTGCCGGCGACTTGAGCGCCGCGTCGCTCCAGAGGGTGATCTCGTCCTTCCAGACGCGGTTCCGCGCGAGCGTGAGGCCCGCGAGCACGACCGCGACGAGCGCGCCCGCCGTCATGAAGGCCCGCGGCTTCCAGCCGAGCCGGCGCGAGAGGAGCGCGCCCGCGGTCGCGACGGCCGCGAAGGCGCCAGCGGAGGGCAGGTAGACCCGGTGCTCGAACATCACGTCCACGATCGGGATGAGGCTCGACTCCACCGAGAGGGCGAGGAAGAACCAGACGATCCCGAACGCCACCAGGCGCCACGCCGGGTCGAGCGGGCGCGCCGCGGCGCGGGAGGTGCGCCGGAGCAGGAAGGCGGCGAGCGCGACGAGGCCGAGGAGCAGCACGCCGCAGCCGACCACGGGGAGCGAGAGGAAAGAGCGCTCGATCGGAACGTCGTGATCCACGTTCTGGCCGAGCGGCAGCACGAGCAACCGGAGATAGCTCGCGACGACCGGAAGCTGGGTGGCGAGGTAGTCCGACCGGGAGAGCTCCGTCTGCACGCGCGCGACGTCGCCCGCGGCCGAGAGGACGTCCGACAGCGGTGTCCCGACCCCGAGCCGTCCGAGCGGGATGATGGGGAGCGTCGCGAGGAGCGGCGCCAGGAACCTCGCGCGCAGGGCCACCGGCGCGTCGAAGAACACGAGCTCGTAGGCGATCACCGCGAACGGCAGCGTGAACGCGATCTCCTTCGTCTTCATCGCCAGGAGGGTCGCCGCGAGGATGCCGGCCCATGCCGCCACGTTCCGCGCGAGGGGCAGGGGACCCTGATCACGCCGCAGGCGCCAGCGCGCGTACTGGAGCGTCGCGAGGAGGCAGAAGAGCGCCGCGAGCGACGTGAACCGCTGATAGACGTAGGTGACGGCCTGCGTCTGTAGCGGGTGGGCGACGAACGCCGCCGCCGCCACGAACGCGATCGCCCGGGACCAGGAGACCACGAGCGACCCGCGGAGGCGCGGGGTTCCGAACGTCGTCGCGACGAGCGCGTAGACGACGAGCGCGTTGACGGCGTGGATCGCGATGTTGACGAGGTGGTACGCGGCGGCGTCGGCTCCGCCGAGCCGCTCGTTCAGCGCGAACGTGAGGTACCCCACCCACCGGTTCTCGTGGAGGATCCAGCCCGGATCCGCTGCGAACGCCGTGAGGTCCCGCCGCAGGCGCCCGTCCCCGATGATGCCGAGATCGTCGAAGACGAACCCCGCGCCGAACGCGTTGGCATAGGCCGCGAGCGCGAGGACCACGAGCATGACGAGCGGGAGCGCGCGCTGCAGGAGGGTCGCCGCGGCGGAGCCAGACGAGTGGTCGGAGGCGGCCATCGGGGAGCGTCTTTCATCCTGCGGGGAGCCGCCGACGAGGACCGTCGTCGAGCGCGACCCGCGGGGCGACGATAGCATGCGCCGGCGCGCGTCCGGAGGTCACTCGACGAGCGCCGGCCCGCATGTCGGGTGATGGAATGCAGCCTCGCGGGCGGGCGCGAAAAAGGCTCGGGCCGGCGGGATCGCTCCCGCCGGCCCTCGCTGCTTCGGTCCCACCCCCGACTACTTCTTCTCTTCCTTCCGGGCGGCGATCTCCTTCTCGAGGCGCTCGAGCTCCGCCGTCGCCTTCTCCTCGTCCGCGCCCTCCTTCTCGCCGGCCTTGCCGGTCAGGTGCGCCTCACCCGGCGTCCACCCCGGCGAGACGGTCGAGGCGAGCTCGGTCGCGCCGCGCTTCACGCCGCCGGTGAGCTTCTTCACGAGGGCGTTCGCGAAGAGATAGAACCCGATGAACGGCAGGAACATCAGGAACACGAGCCCGGCGAGCGGCACCACGGCGAGCACGAGCAGGAACGGCAGCCTCAGGTACCTCGCCGTCGCGTCGCCCGGAAGCCGTCCGCCCTCGGGCGGCACCACCTCGACTCCCCACCGCCTCGGGCTCCAGTAGTAGCCGCTCTCGACCTTCGAACCGCCGGTGTGCCGCGTCATGATCGCCTCCTCGCGTGCTCGGGAACCGTGTCCGCGCTAGCTCTTCCGCTTGTCGCCGATCTCCTTCTCGAGGGCGTCGAGCCGCGCCTCGGCGCCCGTCGGCCCCTTCTCCTCGGTCCCGGCGCCCTCCGCGGGCTTGCCGGTGAAGTGCGCCTCGCCGGGCTGCCAGCCGGGGCTCACGGTGGACGCCAGCTCGGTCGCGCCGCGGTGGAACATGTTCACGATCGGGCTCACGAGGGCGCGGGCGAAGATGACGAACCCGATCATCGGGAGGAACATGAGGAAGGTGAGGCCGAGGATGGGGATGAGCGCGAGGGCGACGACCGTCGGCACCTTCATCCACTCGCCCTTGCCCTCCGGCAGCCGGTCGCCGTCCTTCGCGATGGGCTCGACGTGCCACTTGATCGCGTTGAAGTAGTAGCCGCCCTTCACTGCGCTTCCGCTCTTGAACTTGTTGGCCATGGTGTTTGGCTCCTTTCGATGCTCAATCTCGCTCAATCACGGCCGAACCGAAATGCGGACGAATGCCCAATCGTGAGGGAAATAGTCCGGTCTGCGGCCGGCGCGTCGCCCGAGAAGAGCAGCGCGCGGCGCCGGAACGGGCCGGTCGCGGAGGCCGGAGCGAGGTGGGGTGGCGAACCGGCGTCTTCCGTCGCCCGATGCCGGAGCGGACACGCTCCGACTCCGGAGGAGACGTGGGGCGAATTCCCGATGCGCGGGATAGCCGCAGCGGCCGCGGCAACCTGCCGCAACGCGAAGCGTGCGGCTCCCTCGGTGGGGTTACTTCCCCTCGGAGCGCAGCCGCATCCCGAGCTGCATGTGCTCCCGGGCGAGGTCGATGCGACCCTTGCGCCCGTACGCGAGGCCGAGGTTGTACTGCGCGTCCGCGTCGCTCGGCAGCAGCGCCACCGCGAGCTCGAGGTGCGCGATCGCCTCGTCGACCTGCCCCTTCTCCACGAGGGCGACCCCGAGATTGTTGTGCGCCTCCACGTACTCGGGATCGGCGCGCAGCGCGAGCCTGTACTGCGCGATCGCGGCGTCCACGTCGTGCTTCGCCATCAGCGCCTGGCCGAGGTTGAGGTGCGGCCTGGGCTTGCTCGGAGCCTTCGCCGCCGCGTCGCTCCAGAGGGAGAGCTCGCTCCTCCACACCTCGTTCCGCACGAACGTGGTCACGGCGAGGACGAGGACGATGGCGCCCCCGACGGCGAGCGCGATCGCTTTCGCTCGCGCGTCCCCGGCGCGGGCCACGACGAGCGCGCCACCGGTCGCGAGCGCGGCGAAGAGCCCCACCGACGGCAGGTAGACGCGGTGCTCGAAGAACACGTCGCCGATCGGGATGAAGCTGGACTCGACGGAGAGCGTGAGGAAGAACCACGCGATGCCGAGCGCGACGATCCGGGCGGCGGGATCGAGCGGCGCCGGTGCGCTCGCGCGGGAGCGCCGGAGGAGCCACACGGCGAAGCCCGCCACCAGCGCCAGCAGCGCGGCCGCTGCGATGACGGGCCCCGCGAACGGGCTGGTGAAGAGGGGGAAGTCGTGATCGACGTTCTGCCCCACCGGGACGAGGACGAGCCGCAGGTACGTCGCGACGGCGGGGAGCTGCGTGATGAGGTAGTCCCAGCGCGAGTGGTCCGTCTGGTTCGTCACCGCCGCCGCCTGGGCAGCGAGGCTCGCGGATCCCCCCAGATCGATCATCGTGAGCGGGATGATCGGGAGCGTGGCGAGGATCGGTCCGACGTACAGCGCGCGCCTCCTCGCGTCGCCCTGGAACAGGACGGCCTCCAGGAGCGCGACGCTCAGGGGCAGCGTGAACGCGATCTCCTTCGTCTTCATCGCCACGATCGTGACGGCGAGGATCGGGACGTACCCCGCGACCGCTCGGAGCGCGCCCGGCGGACGCGCCTCCCGCACGATGCGCCAGCGCAGGTAGAGGACGACCGCCAGGAGGTAGAAGGTCGTCGCGAGCGACGCCATGCGCTGCGCGACGTACGCGACCGCCTGCGTTTGCAGCGGGTGCGCCACGAAGAGCGCCGCCGCGACGAGCGCTATCCAGTGGCCCGAGTCCGCGAGCGCGGACCGCTTCAGGGCGGTCGTGCGAAAGAGGAGGCACACGAGCGCGTAGGCGAGCGATCCATTGAGGAGATGGATCGCGATGTTCACGACGTGATAACCGGCGGGATCGAGGCCGCCGACCGCATGGTTCAGCGCGAACGAGGCGAAGGCCACGACGCGGTGCGGGCTCGCGCGGTACCCCGCCGAGCTCACGAAGTAGTTCGAGAGATCGCGGATGACCGGGTTGTCGACGATGAACTGGAAGTCGTCGAAGACGAAGTCACCCCGGAAGGCATTCGAGTACGCCAGGAGCCCGAGGGTGACGAGCGCCGCGACGGCGACGAGATGGCGACGAGCCGCAGCAGGGATCTTCGGTCGCGACGGCATCGACCCTGGCGTCACGTCCTTGGAGATGGGTCGCGGAAGTGTCATCGATACGGTTGGATTCGGTCGCAGGGACGGCAGCATACACCCGCGGTCGGGGCTCTGGACCGGCCCGGCGCCCGCCTGGCGCCGCACGCCGCGAGCGAGTGACCCGCCTGCCGCGGCCGCTCACCTGAGCCGCTGTCCGCGTTCGCGCCGCGTCAGCCCGAACTGCGTGAGCGTGCGCTCCACGCTGCGCACCGAGACCTCGTGCCCGAGCCCGGCGAGCTCCTCGGCGATCGCGACCGCGCTCCGCTCCGGCTCTCGCAGGCGAGCGCGGACGATGTGGCGGACGACCTCGAGCGGGCGCCGCCACGCGCTGCGCGGGCCCGGCGGCCGGGCGATGAGCCCCTCGAGCCCGTTCTCCCGGAAGCGGCGAAGCTTCTCGTAGTAGGCGCTGCGGGATCTGCCGAAGCGGGCCAGCACCTCCTCCAGCGGAGCGCCGCTCGTCTCTCCCTCGATCAGCATGAGCAGATCGAGGGAGGCCCCGTCGCTCGCGGGTAAGGAAAGGATCCCGCCGGGGCCGCGGATGACGTTGCTCTCGGGCTTCATGTAACTGGGGCTCCTCCGGTCCGTCCGGCCGATGCTGGCGGCAAACTGCCGCGGGAAAGCAAGGCGGGTGCCGCACCCAGGGTCACGAGATGTCAAGGGAAATCCCGTAACCGATGGGTGACGATTGGGGATCTCACCCACCGTGTTGGGGCAGGTACCCCAGCCGTGCCCCACGCACGCCCCGCGCGCCGGCTGCCCAGCGCGCATGCAGGGGTTTCGCCTCCCTCGGCCGTGTGGGAGGTAGCGCGCAAGGCTTGCGCAGACCGGCTCGGGACTCCTGGGAAATCTGGCGGGGATACGGGGGGCACGGCGCTTGCTCGCGTGGCCCGGAAGATCGCGAAAGGAGCCGCCGTGCTCGTCGCAGTCGGGCTCAACCAGAAGGGCGCAACCGTGGCGGACCGCGAGGTGCTCGCGCTGTCACCGGACGACCTGCAGCCGGCGCTCGCCAGCTACGCGGCGCTCGACGGCATCGAAGAGGTCGCGGTGATGTCCACGTGCTACCGCGTGGAGATCTTCGCCGCGACGCGCTGTCCCGCGGCCGCGACGCTCGCGCTTCGCCAGGCGCTGAACGCCCGCGCCGGCAGGGAGCTGCCGCTGTTCGAGGTCCAGGGCGAGGAGGCGTTCCGGCACCTCGTGCGCGTGGCCTCGAGCCTCGAGTCCGCCATCCTCGGCGAGCCGCAGATCCTCGGGCAGTTCAAGGACGCGTTCCAGCGCGCCATCGAGCTCGGCGTCGCGGGCAAGGAGCTCACCGCGGTCCTGAACCGGGTGCTGGCCGGGGCGAAGCGCGTCCGCACGGAGACCGCGGTCGGGCGCGCGGGCATCTCCTGGGGGAACGCGGCAGCGACCCTCGCCGAGAAGGTGATCGGCCCGATGCAGGGCCGGCGCGTGGTCGTGGTCGGCGCCGGCGAGATGGCGCGGCTCTCCGCGCAGCACCTCCGCGACCAGGGCGCCCGGATCGTCGTGCTGAACCGCACGCTCGCGAACGGCGAGGCACTCGCGCAGGAGGTCGGCGGTACCGCTCGGCCCCTCGACGCGCTCGAGGAGGAGCTCGCGGAGGCGGACGTCGTCGTGTCGGCGGCCCCGGTCGCGCCCGCCGCGTTCCAGCCCGAGGCCATGGCCCGGCTCTCGCGCGCGCGGCGGCGGCCCATCGTCCTCGTGGACCTCGCCGTCCCGCGGGCGATCCCTGCGGCGACCGGCAACGTGCGCGACGTGTACCTCTGCGACGTCGACGACCTCGATCGGGTGATGAAGGCCGCGATGACCGAGCGCGTGGCCGCGGTCGCCGAGGCCGAGCGGATCATCGCGGACGAGGTCGCGAAGTACGTGCGGGCCGAGGCGGAGCGCCGGGCCGCGCCGCTCATCCAGGAGATGCGCAGCCGCGCGAGCGCGATCGCCCGCGAGGAGGTGGAGCGCACCCTCCGCAGGCTCGGGGAAGATCCGGAGCTCGAAAGGAGGCTCGACGCGATGGCCGGCTCCATCGTCTCGAAGATCCTCCACGCGCCGAGCACCAAGCTGCGCCAGGCGGTGTGCGAGGGATGCGCAGGAGAGGCGCTGGTCGCCGCCGCTGTCGAGATCTTCGAGCTTTCTGCCGACATCCGCGTACATCGCGGAAACGCTGCGTGAAGTGCCGCCGGGGACGGCGCCTTCCCGTCCGTCGCTGTCCTTGCAATGATGGCGGTGGGCCGAACGTTGTCCCCTAGCGGATGAATCCACTCGAACGCCTCTTCAAGCGGCTCGACTCGAGCATCCGGGCGCGCATCCTGCTCCCGACGGCGCTCCTGTTCGCCTTGACGATGGCGGCGATGGTCGCGGGGGCCGTCCACCTCTACGGCTCGGACATCGAGCGCGGACGCCGCGAGCGCGCCCAGATCTTCACGGAGATGGTGGCGTCGGGCGTCTCGAACACCATGCTCTCGGGCCAGCCGAACGCCGTCCCGGCGCTGCTCGGGACCCTGATGGCGCACAACAGCGAGCTGCTCGCGGCGAGCCTCGTCGCGCCGACCGGCTACATCTCCGTGTCGACCGCGCCGGCCCTGATCGGCGCGGTGCCGTGGCCGGATCTCCGCAAGTTCGAGACCACGACCGTGGTGCAGTCGCCGAACGGGAACGAGCTGGAGTACGCGGTCATCCACCCGATCCCGAACGCCACCGCGTGCGCGCGCTGCCATGGGACCCACTCGCCCGTGAACGGCTGGCTCGACCTCCGCTTCAGCCGCGATCCCATCGAGCTGTCGGAGTCCCGCCTCGCGAAGACCCTCCTGTTCGCGGCGTCCGGAGCGCTCGTCTGCCTGCTCGCCATCCTGCTGTGGCTGCTCGGGCGCGAGGCCGTGAGCCCGCTGCAGCGCCTCGTCGCCGCGATGAAGCGGGCCGAGGCCGGCGAGCTCACGGTGCGCGCCGACGAGGGGCGCTCCGACGAGCTCGGCACCGCCGCCCGGGGGTTCGACGCGATGCTCGCCGCCCTCCGCCGGAGCCAGGCGGAGCTCGAGGCGTTCTACCGCGAGCGGATGGTGCGGGCGGACCGGTTCGCGGCGGTCGGCGAGGTCGCGACGGGCCTCGCCCACGAGATCAAGAACCCGCTCGCCGGGCTCTCCGGCGCGCTCGAGCTCCTCGCGGAGGACCTCGCCGAGGACCCGCAGCACGCCGAGGTGGTCGGCGAGATGCGCCACCAGGTGCAGCGCCTCACGCACACCATGGAGAGCCTGCTCAGCTTCGCCCGGCCTCCGAAGGCGAGGCTCCGCTCCACCGACGTGAACGGCACGCTCGAGAAGGTGCTCTTCCTCATCCGCCAGCAGTCGCGCAACGGCGTGGTCGTGGTCGCCCCGGAGCTCGCGCCGGAGCTGCCCCCCGTGCTGGCCGATCCGTCCCAGCTCGAGCAGGTGTTCCTCAACATCTGCCTCAACGCCTGCCAGGCGATGTCCGCCCAGGGGAAGGGGACGCTCACGGTCCACTCGCGGATGGGCGACGGGAACGTCGTCGTCGAGATCGCCGACACCGGTCCCGGCATCCCCACCGACCTCCGCGCCCAGGTGTTCAAGCCGTTCTTCACGACCAAGCGCGAGGGGAACGGCCTCGGCCTCGCGATCTCCGCCCGCATCGTGGCGGAGCACGGGGGGCACATCGGTTACCGCTGTCCGCCGGATGGAGGGACGGTGTTCACGGTGACCCTGCAGCTGGCGCGCCCCGCGCGCGCGACGGAGCACGCCGCATGACGATCCCCTCGGCCCGCGTCCTCGTCGTGGACGACGAGAAGCTGATCCGCTGGTCCGTGTCGGAGCGCCTGCAGCGCAGCGGCTACGAGGTGCTGTCGGCCGAGTCGGGCGAGCAGGCGCTCGAGATGCTCGCCGCGAACCCGCCCGACGTCATGCTCCTCGACGTGCGGCTGCCGGGGATCGACGGGGTCCAGACGCTGCAGCGCGCGCTGGCGGACAACGCGGACCTCATCGTCCTCATGATGTCCGCCCACTCGACGGTCGACATCGCGGTCGACGCCATGAAGCACGGCGCGATGGACTTCCTCGTGAAGCCGTTCCCGTTCCAGGCGCTCGACGCCGCGGTGGAGCGGGCCATCGCGACCGCGCGCACGCGCCGGCAGATCGCGGCGCTGGCGAGCGAGCGCCGCGGCGGGACCGCGCTCGAGGCGATCGTCGGCGCGTCGAGCGCGATGGAGCAGGTGCGCTCGATGATCTCGCGGCTCGGCGCGTCGGACACGACGACGGTCCTCATCGAGGGGGAGAGCGGCTGCGGCAAGGAGGTCGTCGGCCGCGCCATCCACTTCCAGAGCGCGCGCGCCGAGCGGCCGTTCCTCCAGGTGAACTGCGCCGCCCTCCCGGAGCACCTCCTCGAGTCGGAGCTGTTCGGGCACGAGCGCGGCGCCTTCACCGACGCCCACGCCCAGAAGCGCGGCCTGTTCGAGAGCGCCGAGGGCGGCTCGGTGATGCTGGACGAGATCGGCGACCTCCCCCCCGGCGGCCAGGCGAAGCTCCTGCGCCTGCTCGAGAACAAGACGTTCCGGCGCGTCGGCGGCGTCCAGGAGCTGCGCAGCGACGTGCGCGTCATCGCCGCGACGAACGTCGACCTCGAGCAGCGCGTCGCGGAGGGCCGGTTCCGCGCGGACCTCTTCTTCCGGCTGAACGTCGTCCGGATCGTGGTCCCGCCGCTGCGCGATCACGTGGAGGACGTCGGCGCGCTCGCCGCGCACTTCATCGCCCGCTTCAACTCGGAGATGAAGCGCCAGGTGCGAGGCGTCACGCCCGCCGCGATGGAGCTCCTCAAAGCCTACCGCTGGCCGGGCAACGTCCGCGAGCTGCGCAACGTCGTCGAGCGCGCCTTCATCCTGCACGCAGGGGTCGAGGAGATCCGCCCCGAGCACCTCAGCCCCGAGCTGCGCCGCGCCACGCCGTCCAAGCGCGCCGACAAGCTCGTCCCGAGCGTCACGCCGGACGGCCTCGTGCTCGACGACGTCGAGCGCAAGCTCATCGTCGAGGCGATGGAGCGCGCGAGCGGCAACCAGTCGAAGGCCGCCCGCCTCCTCGGCGTGTCGCGCGACACCCTCCGCTACCGGCTGAAGAAGCACGGCATCGGGTAGCCAGCCGCCCACGACTCGCGGCGCTGCGCTGGGCCTCCTCGCGCTCCGCAACGCCTGCCGGAACGTCGCGCGGCCCGAGGCGGAGCGCCCCGGGCCGCGGTGATCTCCAAAGTCGAGGCGATCCGTCAGGCGAGGGCGGCGTCGTCGACGTCGACCGGCGTCCCATCCGTCGGCCACTCGATCTCGCTCGCGAGCGCGTGGAGCTCCTGCTTCAGCTTCTCCTTCGCCCGGATCTCCAGCTGGCGGGCGCGCTCGCGCGAGAAGCCGAAGTGCTCCCCCAGCTCCTTCAGCGTGAGCGGGCGATCGGCCATGACGCGCTGCTCGATGATGTAGCGCTCGCGCTGATCGAGGCGCGCGAGGGCCGCGGTCACCTTCGAGGCGACGATCTGCTGCTCCTCGGCGACGGAGAGCTCGTCGTCCTGGGCTGCCGCCTTGCCGGCGACGAAGTCGATGTGCGAGTAGCCGCCGTCGTCGCCCATCGGCGCGTCGAGCGAGAGGTCGCGGCCGTCCATCCGCTGCTCCATCTCCTCGACCTCGGCGGGCTTCACCCGGAGCTTCTTCGCGATCTTGCCCTTGTCCTGCGCGTCGGAGTCCAGGCCGTGCTCGACGGACATCTTGTCGAGCTCGCGCTTCGTCCGCGCGAGGGAGAAGAACAGCTTCCGCTGGGCCTGCGTCGTCCCCAGCTTCACGAGCGACCACGACTTGAGGATGTAGTTCTGGATGTAGGCCCGGATCCACCAGACGGCGTACGAGATGAGCCGGATGCCCTTGTCCGGATCGAACTTCTGCACCGCCTTCATGAGGCCGATGTTCCCCTCCTGGATGAGGTCGGCCATCTTGAAGCCGTAGGAGCGATACTCGTACGAGACCTTCACCACGAACCGCAGGTTGGCCGTGACGAGGCGGTGCGCCGCGCGCGTGTCCCCCTGGTCGCGGTAGAGCCGAGCGAGCCGCTGCTCCTCATCCACGGTCAGGAGAGGAAAGCGATTGATCTCCGATAGATACAGCTCGAGGGAGCTGGTGGTCGTCGGGATCGCGATGCGCTTCATTCGGCCTCCGGAAGGTTGCCTAGTGACGGGAGCTGGAGAAAGCAACGGACGTGCCGCAAAGGGGTAGGGAAAAATTGTGCGCGATTCCAACGGCTTGGCTGTTAGGACAGGAGCCGCTCGGAAACCGGGTGGCTGTAGAAATGACAGGAAACGCGCGAGCCCCCGGCCCCGTTGGGTTTTTTCCCTGTAATTCGTTCTGCAAGACCTACGGGGTGGTTGCAGACCTCACTTGCGCGTGACAGACGGGGTACCCAGGTTGTGGCTGCACGCTCGTCGGGATGGCGGCCAGGCAGGTGGATCGTGGAGCGCGAGCAATCGGAACAGCCCAAGAACGCATCGGACTCGGAGGAGAGGGCGGACGCGAACGAGCGGCGCAGCGGGTATCTCGGCTTCGTCGCCCATGAGGTCCGCAACCCGCTCTCGACCGCGCTCTGGACGGCCGAGCTCCTGGCTCGAATGTCGCCCGAGGAGCGTGGCGGGGCTCGCGGCGACAAGCTCTCCGCGATGTGCCTGCGCTCGCTCTCCCGCGTTCGCCAGCTCGTCGAGGATCACTTCCTCTGCGAGCGGCTCGACGTGGCGGGCATCCCCGTGCGCGCGGAGCCGCTCTCCCTGGGCGAGATCCTCGAGGGCCTGCTGGAGCGGCGTCCCGCCGACGCCCCGCCCGTCACCGTCGAGCTCGACGGGCCGATCACGGTGGCCGCCGATCGCTCGCTGCTCGAGCGGGCGATCGAGGCACTGCTCGCCGTCGCGGGCAGCGAGGGAACGCCCGTCCGCGTGGTCGCACGCACGGGGGAGGACGTCTCGATCTCGGTGTCGGGCCACGCGGTGCCCCCCGAGGCGCTCGAGGATCCGCGCAAGGGCTCCCCCAGTGATCCGAAGGGGCGGGCCCTCGCGCTTCCGGTCGCCCGCCGCGCGGCGGGGGCGCTGCACGGCAGCCTCGCGCTGTCCGAGGATGGTTACCTCCTCACGCTCCCGCGAGTGAGGGCATATACTGCCCCGCCCGATTCACCCCGGGAGCCATGACCGATCCCCTCGTGCTGGTCGTCGACGACGACCCCGACATCCTCGACGCCATCTGCGACATCCTCGAAGGCGAGGGTTATCGCGTGGCGCGCGCGCGTCACGGGGTGGAGGCGCTCGAGCGGGTCGAGGCCGAGAAGCCGGCCATCATCCTGCTGGATCTGATGATGCCCGTGATGGACGGGCTCGCCTTCGCCCAGGCGCTCCGGGAGCGGCCGGGCAGGGCGGAGATCCCCATCGTCGTCATCTCGGCGGACGGCAACCCGCAACGCGCCGCGTCGGTCGGGGCCGCAGGCTACCTGGCGAAGCCATTCGACATCGACGCGCTGCTCGCGCAGGTCGCGCAGATGACCTCGTCGGAGTGCGCCTCGCTCTGACGGCGACATCACCCGACCGCGCCCGGAAAACCGGCGGCGGTACGCGGGCTTCCCTTGACACCCGCCCGCCGGACGGGTAGAAACCGCCCCTTTCCAACGGCACGTCCTCCGCGGCCAGTCGTGACGCGCGGCGGACCAATGCGAGGTGACACATGGCGACAGGGCTTCTGGCGAAGAAGCTTGGGATGACGCAGATCTTCACCGCCGAGGGCGACTGCATCCCGGTGACGGTGATCGAGGCGGGTCCCTGCACGGTGGTGCGGCGCAAGACGGCCGAGAAGGACGGCTACGACGCGGTCGTGCTCGGCTGGGGTGAGGTGGACGAGAAGCACGCCCACCGCCTCACGAAGTCCGAGGTCGGCGTCTTCAAGAAGGCCGGCACGCCCATCTTCCGGCACGTGAAGGAGATCCGCGTCAAGGACGCGAAGCTCCTCGGCGAGCTCAAGGCCGGCGACGTCCTCACGGTCGACAAGGTCTTCAAGGAGAACCAGCGCATCGACGTGGCCGGCATCACGAAGGGCCGCGGGTTCACCGGCGTCATGAAGCGCTGGAACATGAAGGGCGCCGCGCGCGACTCGTCCACGGCGCACGAGCACCACCGGCACGTCGGCGCGATCGGTCAGCGCAAGACGCCGGGCAAGGTCTGGAAGGGCAAGCACCTCCCCGGCCACTACGGCGTCGACAACGTCACGGTCCAGAACCTCACGGTCATGGGCGTCGAGGCCGACAAGAACCTCCTCCTCGTGAAGGGGGCAGTGCCGGGCCACAATGACGGCCTCCTCTTCGTCAACACGGCCGTGAAGGGCCAGCCGCGCGCCAAGCAGGTGCAGGAAGTCCGCGCCCGCGCGAAGCCGAAGGTCTAGCGGCCTCCGCCGCACGCCGGTCGAAGGACACGAGACGCCGCTCCGGGGAGACCGGGGCGGCGTCTTCGTTCGTGGCGATCGCGCTCGCTGTCGGCGCGGGGGGCCGGAGACGTCGACGCCGCCCGCGGGCGGGGCCCGGGGCGGCGTCGGTGACGGCTGGCTGCTCTAGGACGGCCGAGCGCCTCAGGCCTGCGCCGAGGCGGAGCCGCCCTTCTTGCGGTCGCGCTCCAGCTTGTAGCGAAGGGTCGGGTCGAGGAACTTCTTCCGGAGCCGGATCGAGAGCGGCGTCACCTCGACGAGCTCGTCCTCGGCGATCCACTCGAGCGCCCGCTCGAGGCTCATCTCGCGGGGCGGGGTGAGGATCACGTTCTCGTCCCGGCCCGCGGCGCGGATGTTCGTGAGCTTCTTCTCCTTCGAGATGTTGAAGTCGAGGTCGTTGTCGTGGCTGTGCTCGCCGACGATCATGCCGGCGTAGACCTTGTCGCCGGGCTTCACGAACAGCGCGCCGCGCTCCTGCGCGTAGAAGCAGGCGTAGGCGACGACGTCGCCGATGCGGTCGGCCACGATGGCGCCGCTCTTCCGCTTCTCGATGCGCCCCTGCCACGGCTCGTAGCCGTCGAACTGCGAGGACATGATGCCCTCGCCGCGGGTGAGCGTGAGGAACTCGCCGCGGAAGCCGATGAGGCCGCGGGCCGGAACGCGGAACTGGAGGCGGGTGCGGCCCGAGCCGAGCGGCTGCATGTCCACCATCCGCCCCTTGCGCGACCCCATGCTCTGCGTGACGCCGCCGACGCCGTCGTCGGGCAGGTCGCAGACGAGCAGCTCCATCGGCTCGTGGACCTCTCCCTCGATGGTCTTGAGGATGGGCTCCGGGTTCGAGACGGTGAGCTCGTACCCCTCGCGGCGCATGTTCTCGACGATCACCGCGAGCTGGAGCTCGCCGCGGCCGACCACCTTGAAGGCGTCCGGCGTCTCGGTGTCCTCGACGCGGATGGAGACGTTCTTGTACGCCTCGCGGTAGAGCCGCTCGCGGATGTTGCGGCTCGTGACGTACTTGCCTTCCTTCCCGGCGAAGGGGCCCTCGTTCACCTTGAAGACCATCGACATGGTCGGCTCCTCCACGCTGATGCGGGGGAGGGCCACCGGATTCGCCGGGTCGGCGATGGTGTCGCCGATGCCGATCTCCTCGGCGCCGGCGATGCAGACGATCTCGCCCGGGCCGGCGTCCTTCACCTCGACGCGCTTCAGCCCGTCGTAGGCGTAGAGCCGGACCACCTTGGCCGGGACGATCTTGCCCTCCTCGCGCATCACCGCGATCGCGTCGCCCTCGTGCAGCACGCCCGAGGAGATGCGCCCGATGGCGAGGCGGCCCACGTAGTCGTCGTAGTCGAGGTTGTCGACCAGCATCTGGACGTGGGTCCCGTCGCCGCCCGGCGGCGGGGGGACGTGGGTGAGGATGGCGTCGAAGAGCGGCTTCAGCGACTCGGCCTCGAAGGCGCCCTGGACCGTGTGGGCCGCCTTGCCCTCGCGGGCGATGGCATAGATGACCGGGAAGTCGATCTGGTGCTCGTTCGCGCCGAGGTCGATGTAGAGCGAGTAGACGAGGTCGAGGACCTCCTTCGCCCGCGCGTCCTGGCGGTCCACCTTGTTGACGACGAGCACGGAGGGCAGCCCGAGCGCGAGCGCCTTGGAGAGGACGAAGCGCGTCTGGGGGAGGGGACCCTCGGCGGCGTCCACCAGCAGGAGCACGCCGTCCACGAGGCGGAGCGCGCGCTCCACCTCTCCGCCGAAGTCGGCGTGGCCGGGCGTGTCGACGATGTTGATCTTCACACCCTTGTAGGTGACGGCCGTGTTCTTCGCGAGGATGGTGATGCCCTTCTCGCGCTCGAGGTCGTTCGAGTCCATCACACGCTCGACGAGCTGCTCGTTCGCGCGGAACACGCCGGCCTGGCGCAGCATGAAGTCGACGAGGGTGGTCTTGCCGTGGTCGACGTGTGCGACGATGGCGACGTTGCGGATCTGCTCGCGGGGGGTCATGTAGGACTCTTTGCGTAAAAGGCCGGGACTTATAGTCGTTTCCAGCCGCGCAGGGCAAGCTAAACCGCGATGTCGGGCGATAGCGGGAAAATCGGCCAAGCGCCCGCCACGTGGTAGGATGGGCGCGTTCAGCAATTTTTCTCGCTCGCCGGGGGGCGCGCTTCAGGAATGCCTCACGTCATCCTCTTCGTGGACGACGAGCCGGAAGTGCTCGGCCTCTTGCGGCGCACGTTCCCGCCGCAGGATGGCTACGAGGCGCTCACGGCGGGCGGCGCCGAAGAAGCGCTGAAGATCCTCTCCGAGCGGGAGGTCGAGCTCCTCGTCACCGACCAGCGCATGCCGGGCATGAGCGGGGTCGAGCTCGTCTCCGAGGCGCGGCGAAAGCGCCCCGACCTCTGCGCCATCCTGCTCACGGCCTACACCGAGCCGCGCGAGCTCGTCGAGGCGATCAACCGCGGCGAGGTCTACCGGTACCTCGTGAAGCCGTGGGAGAGCGCGGATCTCCGCCAGACGGTGGTCCGTGCCCTCGAGCAGGTCCACCTGAAGCGGGAGCACGCGCGCCTGCTCGCCGAGGCGGAGCGCCGGCTCCAGGCCCTCCAGGTCGCCGCGGAGGTGGCCCGGGAGGCGAGCGTCGCGGAGAGCCACACGAGCCTCCTCGAGAGCGTCGTCGAGCGGCTCCCGCGCATCGTCCCGTGCGACGTCGCCGCCGCGCTCTTCGCTCCCCCCGGCAGCGCCCCCCTCTTGCTCCTCAAGCCCGTGGCGCGGCTCTCCGACTCGGCGCTCCTGCAGGTGAAGGAGGACGCGCTCGCCGCGTACGCGGAGCACTCGGGATCACGCCTCGCCGAGTCGTCGCTGCAGATCCGCGTGCTCGGCGGCGCCGGCCGGGCGAGCGCGTTCGGCTCGCGCCTCGCCGTCCCGCTCCAGGTCGACGGCGCCACGGCGGGTGTCGTCCTGCTCGAGAGCGCCGCCCCCGGCGCGTTCGGCGACGGCGACTCGCGCATCCTCGACGTCTTCGTGAACGAGCTCGGCGCGGCGCTGCGGGCCTTCGGCGCCAAGCACGCCGGCGAGCGGCAGCGGCTCGAGCGCGTGGTCGAGTGCATGGCGGACGGCCTGCTCTTCGCCGCGACCGGGTCCGACGAGGTGATCGCGAACCCCGCCGCGCGCCGCATGCTGGGGGCCGCGCTCGAGGGGCCGCTGCCGGTCAAGTGGCTCAAGGACGCGCTCGGCTTCTACCCGTTCGACCTCGTGCGCGGTCTCGAGCCCGATCCGTCGGGCCGCGCGTTCGTCCAGGAGGAGGTGCACCTCCTCGACCGGACGCTCTCGTCGATCGTCTCGCCGGTCGCCGAGCCGGACGGCCGGCTCGCCGGCGTCGCCATCGCCCTGCGCGACGTCACCGAGCAGAAGCGGCTCGAGGAGCGCAAGGAGGAGTTCGTCCAGGTCGTGAGCCACGAGCTGCGCACGCCGCTCACCTCGATCACCGGCGCGCTCGATCTGGTGCTCTCCGGTCTCGCCGGGGACCTGGAGCCGAAGCAGGGGCGCTACCTCCGCATGGCGCGGGAGTCGACCGAGAAGCTGAACGGGCTCGTCGACGACCTCCTCGACCTCGCGCGCCTCGCGAAGGGCAGGCTCGAGATGTCGCCGGAGGTCACGCGCCTCGACGAGCTCGTGCGCGCGACCGTGGAGCGGTACCAGCCAGCCGCCGCGGAGCGCGGGCAGGAGGTCGCCGTGGAGACCCCGCCCGCCCCGGTGCGGCTCCTCGCGGATCCGGGCCGCGTGGGCCAGGTGCTGTCGAACCTCCTCACGAACGCCATCAAGTTCGCGCCCGAGAACAGCGTCATCCGCGTGCGGCTCTTCCGCTCGCCGGCGCTCCCGGGGATGCTGGGGCTGTCGGTCTGGAACGCCGGCGAGGCGATCTCCGAGCCCGACCTGGAGCGGATCTTCGAAAAGTTCGAGCAGGCGCGCACCGATCGCAACCGGCGCGTGCGCGGCACGGGGCTCGGGCTCTCCATCTGCCGCGGCATCGTCGAGGCGCACGGCGGCGCGATCTGGGCGGAGAGCCCGGGCGACGGCGTGCGCTTCGTGGTCGTGCTGCCGGAGGAGCCGCCCGCGACGCCGGTCGACCGCGGGCCGATCGCGGCCGAGGCGCCGCTCGTCCTCGTGGTCGACGAGCCCGACGCGGCGACGCTCACCCGCGGCGTGCTGGAGGCGCGGGGGATGCGGTGCCACGCGACGAGCGATCCCCACGAGGCGCTCACGGAGGCCCGCCGCCGCCGCCCGCGCCTCGTCGTGTACGACCCGCGGGTCGTCACGCTCGCGGGCGTGCCCCTCGCGGACATCCTGCGCCACGACGCGGACACGCGGCAGGCGGCCGTGCTCGCCTTCGCCGACCCGAGCCAGCGCGAGGCGGCGTTCCGGGCCGGCGCGGAGGCGTTCGTGACGAAGCCGGCCTTGCCCCCGGTGCTCGCCGCCGCCGCGGAGCCCTTGCTCCGGCGGGGGCGGCCTGCCGGCGGGCGCGTGCTCGTCGTCGACGACGACCCCGCCATCCGCGCCATCTCGGCGGAGGTGCTCGCGAGCCAGGGCTACGAGGTCCTCGAGGCGGACACCGCCGCCGAGGCCCGCCGCATCGTGCAGGAGAAGCGGCCGCAGCTCCTGCTCGTCGACGTGCAGCTGCCGGACGGGAACGCCTTCGCGCTGCTCGAGGGGCTCGCCGAGGAGCGCGCCTCCGAGCCCTTCGCGGTCGTGTTCCTCTCCGCGCGCGGCGAGACCGCCGACAAGGTGCGCGCGCTCCGGCTCGGGGCCGACGACTACCTCACGAAGCCCTTCGACGCGCAGGAGCTCGTCGCCCGGGTCGACGCCGTGCTGCGCCGGCGCGAGGCGACGCTCCACGCCTCTCCGATGACGCGGCTGCCGGGCGGACGCGCCATCGATCAGGAGGTGGAGCGGCGGCTCGGCGGGCGCGTCCCGTTCGCGCTCACCTACGTCGATCTCGACAACCTGAAGGCGTTCAACGACCACTACGGCTACGCCAAGGCCGACGGCGTCATCATCCAGACGGCGGGCATCCTCCGGCACGCGGTGACCGAGCACGGCGGCGAGGCCGCGTTCCTCGGGCACATCGGCGGGGACGACTTCGTCGTGCTCACCGCGCCCGAGCGCGCCGGGGCGGTGTGCCGGGAGATCATCTCCACCTTCGACCGCGTGATCCCGCTGTACTACGACCGCGAGGACCGCGAACGCGGCTTCATCGAGGCGGCCGATCGCTTCGGCGTCCCGCGCCAGTTCCCGATCCTGTCGCTCTCCATCGCGACCGTCGTCGCGCCGCCCGGTCGGTACGCCGCCCACGCGGACGTCGCCCGCGCCGCCTCCGAGCTGAAGGAGCGAGCGAAGCAGGTGCCCGGCAGCGTCCACCTCTGCGACGACCCGGCCGCCACGGCGGGCCCGGTCGTCGTCGCCGGGGGCGCCACGGGCGGCGGCGGGGCGGCGGCATGACGCTGCAGCGCAAGCTCGCGCTCGTCCTCCTCGCAGCCTCGCTCGCACCGGTCGTCGGAGTCGGCTTCCCGATCGCGGCGTGGGCCCAGCGCGAGCTCGTCCGCCGCACGTCCGCGGAGCACCTCGCCCGCGCTCGCTCCGGCGCGGCGAGCGTGGCCGCGGAGCTCGCCCAGATCGACGCGACCCTCGGCGCGGCGGCGGAGAGCTGGCGGCCCGACCGCCTCGACGAGGCCGAGCGGCGCTGGCTCCTCGTCGTCCTCTCGCGCCAGCTCCCGGCCGCGGAGGCGAGCGCCATCGTGGACGCGAGCGGCAGGACGCGCGCGCTGGTCACGGGGTCGGGAGCCGCCGCGGACGCGTTCCTCGCTGCGGTGCGCGCCGCCGGGGAGCGCGCGCTGCCCGGGCTCGTGCTGCTCGCGTACGACGAGCCCGGGGCCGGCGCGCACCTCGCGGCCGTCCGCGCCCTGCCCGTCCGCGAAGGGCGCACCTGGCTCGTGGGCGTGCGGCTCGGGACGGAGCTCGTGCAGCCGCGGCTCGACGCCGCGGTGCCCGAGGGCGGGGCGGTCTACCTCGTCGACGGGGCGCGAGTGGTCGTCGCGTCCGCGGGCGCGCCCCCGCTCGAGGAGGCGGCGCGCGCGGAGCTCGCGGGACGGCTCGATCCCGCGCGCGCAGGGACGCTCCAGGGCCGGAGCGCCCTCGCGGCCTGGGCGCCCCTCCGCAATTCCTCGGGGTGGAGCGTCCTCGTCGTGGTCCCCGCGAAGGTCGCCTACGGCTCGATCGTCGGCCTGCGCCACGCGGCGCTCACCGCCTGCGCGCTCGTGGCACTGGGCGTGCTCGCGATCTCGTTCCTCGTCGTCCGGCGCACGGCGGTCGGGCTCTCGCGCATCGACGCGGCCGCCCGCGCGCTCGGCGCGGGAGAGGTGGCGGTCCGGCTCCCCGCGGACGGGCGCGACGAGGTCGCGGCGGTGTCGCGCACCTTCAACGCGATGGCGGACGAGCTCGGCACCGCCCGCCAGCGGCTCGAGCGCTGGAACGAGGATCTGCAGCGCGAGGTGGAGCTGCGCACGCGCGAGCTGCGCGAGGCCCAGGCGCAGCTCCTCGAGGCCCAGAAGCTCGCCGGGATCGGCCAGCTCGGCGCGGGCGTCGCGCACGAGATCAACAACCCGCTCACGGGGATCCTCGGGAACGCGCAGCTCCTGCTCGAGGCGATGCCCCCCGGGCACCCCGACCGCGAGTCGCTCGAGAAGATCGAGACGCTCGCCCGGCGCTGCCGCGACATCACCCAGAAGCTGCTCCGCTTCAGCCAGCAGCGCCCCGAGCCCGACTTCCGCGACCTCGACGCGAACCGGGTCGTCTCGGAGTCGCTCGCGCTCGTCGAGGGGCACCTCCGCGAGGCGGGCATCCCGATCGACGTGTCGCTCGCCTCGCCCGCGCCGCGGGTGCGAGGGGATCCCGGCCACCTCGCGCAGGTCGTGCTGAACCTGCTCTCGAACGCCCGGACCGCGTGCCTGGGGAGGCCTGGCGGCGCGATCCGGATCGCGACGCGGAGCTCCGGGGGCGAGGTCGAGATCGTGGTGCAGGACGAGGGGAAGGGGATCGCCCCGGAGCACCTGCCGCGCATCTTCGAGCCGTTCTTCACGACGAAGGATCAGTGGAGCAACGTCGGGCTGGGGCTGTCGGTCTCCTACCGGATCGTCGCGGAGCACGGCGGCCGGATCGACGTGGAGAGCCGGACGGGCGACGGGAGCACGTTCACGGTGCGGCTGCCGGCGGCAGGCTCCTCCGCGGCGACGGCGGCGTAGGGTCATGGACGACCGGCGCGAGCGCACGATCTTCTGGATCCTCGTCGCGGCCCTGCTGGCGGCCACCGGCGGCGCCTACGCGCTCATCCTCGGTCCGCCGCCGGGGGAGCGCGACCCCGTCGTCGTCCTCGCCGACGAGCCGCCTCCTCCGCGGGCAGGTCCTGAGGGTCCCGCCCAGGCTCACCCGTCGCCGGGCCGGCTTCGCCTGGCGGTCGCGGAGGTCGTCGGTGACGTCGCGCTCGTCCGCGGCGGCGTCGCGGCCCCCGCCCGGCCTGGCGACGCGCTGCAGCTGGAGGACGCGCTCGTCGCGAGCGCGGGCGCGCGCGTCAGGATCTCGGGGGGATCGTACGGGGTCGTCCTCGAGGAGGCCGGCCAGCTCGAGGTCGGGACGGCGTCGGCCGAGCTCGCGCTGCTGCGCCTGGGCGCCGGATATCTCAGCGCGACCGTCGCGGGAGGCGCGCTGGAGATCGCGGCCGCTCCGGGCGCGTCGGTGCGGAGCGAGCGCGGCACCCTCTCGGTCGCGCGGCAGGGCGGCTCCCTCGCGGTCGCCGTGCGCGAGGGCGGCGCCGTGCTCGGCGCCGCCGGCGGCGCGGTCGCGCTCACGGCGGGTCAGCAGTCGCTCGCGCTCGAGGGGCGACCGCCGCAGGCCGCGACCGCGATCGCGTCGTCGCTGCCCCTCGAGGTGAGCTGGCCCGCCCTGCGCAGGACGAACCGGGGCAGCGTGGTCGTGACCGGCCGCACGGCGCCCGGGGCGATCGTCGTGATCGGCGGCGCCTCCGTGAAGCTCGAGCCGGACGGTCGCTTCACGCACGTGATCGTGCTGCACGAGGGTGAGCAGCGCCTCGCCGCGCATGCGCGCGCGGTGGGCGGGCTGGAGGCGGCGGCGCACGGGCCGATGCTGGTGCTCGACACGCACGCGCCGGACGCCCGCTTCGACACGCAGGATCTCTGGGAAAAGCCGTAGCGCCGGCCTCGCCCCCGCCGTTCGGCGGTATCTCACCTTTCCCCACGAGTCCGGCGAAACCCATCGCCCGGTCGGCGACCTGGGGTGGGTTGGGGCGGACAGGGGGTCGCGATATCCTCCGATATCCACCTCGGGGGAAGCTTGCTCACTCGCAGCCACATCGCCGGCCTCGCGCTGGCGCTCGCGGTGCCGTCCGCCGCGGTCGCGGCGCCCGGCGGAACCTTCACCTGGATCGCGACGGGCCCTGGCGATCAGCGCGACCCGGCCATCGACGGTCGGTTCGTGGTCTACACCGACGCCGGCGGTACGAGCCGCGACGTGCTCGCGTTCGACCTCCTCACCGGCACGACGCGCGCCGTCGCCGCGGGGCCGGGCGACGCGGATTCGCCGGACGTCGCCCGCTCCGTCGTCGCTTACCGCGTGCCCGCCGGCGTGGCGGTCGCGTACCTCGCCACCGGCGCCCTCCTCCGCGCCGGGTCAGAGCCGGGCGCGGCGGCGCCGTCCGTGTCCACCTCCGTGGTGGCCTGGGAGGAGGGCGCGCCGGGCGAGCGGGACATCGGCTTCTTCGCCTTCGGAGGCGGGACGGCTCGCGAAGGCACCCTCGCCGCCGCGGGAGACCAGCGCCAGCCGGCCGTGAGCGGCACCTCCGTCGCCTTCGTCGACGACGCCTCGGGCGGCGCGGTCCGGCTGGAGGACGTCGCGCGGGGCGAGTCGAGCGTCGTCTGCGAGGGGCGAGCGACGGGCGTCGCGATCGACGGCGGCCCCGGAGCGCTCCGGATCGCCGTCGCGCGGGCGACCACGGGCGTGGACGCGGACGTCGAGGTCTACGACGCGGGCGGGGCGCTGCTGGCGGCGCTGCGCCTGCCCGGCGAGCAGCGCCATCCGCGCCTGTCGGGCGACTGGGTCGCGCTCGAGGATCTCTCCACCGGACGCTCCCGGGTGCTGCTCTGGAACTTTCGCACGGCGTTCCTCGACGTGCCGCGTCCATCCACGGCGGAGCAGCTCCTGGGCGACGTCTCGGGCGACGCCGACGCGGTCCGGGTGACCTTCGCGGAGCGCAGCGCGGACGGGCTCGACGTGGGGCTCTACACGCTGCCGCTCGCGCTCGCGGGCGGCGGGGGAGCGACGATCCCGCGTGGCGCGCGCTGCGACGACCCCGCCGCGGAGGTGCTCGCGGAGCTGGCGCTGTCACGCGCCCCCGGCGCGCGCGTCGAGGGCGAGCTCGCCTTCTCGGACCGGGCCGGCGCCGATCTGCCGGTCCTCGTCTGCATCGACGCGTCGCGCATCACCGCCGCGTGGGTCGCGCTGGACGGCGAGCGCCTCGCCGGGACGGCGGACCTCCTCGGCGACCGGGCGCACCTCGAGCGCAGGACCGTCGCGCGCGGGGGCGACGGCCTGCTCTCGGGCGGCCTCTCGGGGAGCCGCGGGGCGTCGCTGCGGGTGCGGGTGCTCGCCGATCGCACGCGCGATCCGAATGACGGCGACGCGGGCCCTCCGGAGCCGCCGCCGCCGCCGGCGCCCGCGGAGCCACCCGTCGCCGGTGAGCCTCCGCCCGACTCCGACCCCCGCCCCGGCCCGGTCGAAACCGGCACCCCGGGGACGGACGGCGGCGGGGCTGGCCCGAAGGCGCCGCCTCCAGGCTCGGGCTGCGCGAGCGGGGGCGGCACCGGTGGGCTCGCGCTCGCGGGCGCCCTGGCGCTCGTGCGGCTGCGGCGCCGCGCGGCGCGAGACTGACGGGAGCCGACGTGGCTGCGCTGCTCGCGCTCGCGCTCGCTGCGGGAGGCATCCTCCTCCCGCCCTGGCCGCTCTCGCCGGACGGAGAGCTCGTGGCGGTCCAGGGCGGCGGCGAGCTGTCCGCGGAAGGCGCCGCCGTCGCGCCTGCCGGAGAGGGCCTCTGGCGCGTCACTCCGGCCGCGGACGCGCGGCGCGTCGCGCTCGCGGCGGGTGGCGCGCGAGCCTCCGCGGAGGTGGGGCCGCCGCCCGGCGAGATCGCCATCAGCGCCGAGCCCGAGCTGCCGGTGAAGGGCAGGGACGCGACCGTCGCGATCGCGCTCGAGGTCCGCGGGCCCGACGGCGCTCCCGACGTCGAGGCGCCCGCGCCCGTGCTCGTCGCCTCGCCAGGGCACGTCTCCGCGCCGGTTCCCGCGGGGCCCGGGCGCTGGCGCGCGACCTACGAGCCGACCGCCGGCGCCGTGCCCGAGGTCGCGGCGATCCTCGCCCTCGCGCCGCGCTGCCCGCTCTGCCCGACGCCCCGGGCGATCGGCGGCGTCGCCATCCCGATCGCCGCGGCGGTGGAGCTCCCCGGGGAGGCCGAGCCCGGCACCCGGACCACGGTCGTCGTCGGCGGCCGGGCGTTCGGCCCGGCGCGGGCGGACCGTCGCGGCCGCTTCAGGATCCCACTCGTCGTCCCCCCGGGCGTGCGGAAGGCGCGCGCGATCACCCTCGATCCGGCGGGGAACCGCAGCCGGACGGAGCTCGACCTGCGACTGCGCGGAGAGGCGCGGCTCGTCTGCCTCGCGTTCCCGCCCGCGCTGCCCGCCGACGGCGCGAGCGAGGCCTCCCTGCACTGTCTCGCCGCGAACCCGCGCGCCGAGCTCGACCCGGAGGCGCCCCTCGCCGCCGCAGCGCGCGCGGGCACGGTGGGTGCCGTCGTGCCATGGCGCGGGGCGCTGCAGCGCGCTCGCTACCGTGCGCCCGCGGGCGGCGCGGGGAAGGACGACGCGGTGGTGGTGCGGCTCGCGCGCGTGGCGGAGACCGCGGTCCCGGTGGCGCTCGTCGCGGGTGCGCCGGAGCGGATCGACCTCGCCCTCGCGCGAGAGCCGGTGCCACTCGGCGCCACCGTGCCCGCCCAGGCGACCGTGCGGGACGCCCGCGGCGATCTGCTGGGCCACGCCGTCGGTCCGCCCCGCGCCGAGGCCGGGCTGCTCGTGTGGGATCGCTTCGTCGCGCCGCGCGCGTCCGCGGACTGGAAGTTCCGGGCGCCGCTGCGCTTCGAGCTCCCGCCCGGACGAGAGGCCGCGACCCTCACGCTGCGGCGCGACGGGAGCCGCTGGATCGCCACCGCCCGGACAGTGGACGCGCGCCCCGCCGCCGGCGTCGCGCTGCGGTTCGGCTCCGGCGAGGGCGCCGTGACGGACGCGCGCGGCGAGGCCAGCGCGCGGGCGCGGGGCCCCACCGAGACCGTCACCGCGCCGGGTGGGGCGCGTGCGGCGGGCTGGGCCGGGGCCGTGCCGGTGGTCCCCACCTTCGCCGTGGCCCGCGAGGTCGAGGTGGCGCTCCGTCCGGCCTCGCCGGTGAACGTGGTGGCGCAGCTCGAGGGACGTACCATCGCCTGGCGGATCGAGGACGCCGACGGTCGTCCGCTCCCCGGACGGCGGGTCGTGCTTCGCGCGCGCGGGGTGACCGTGGGACCGGCGGAGCCCGCGGGCGACGGCGGCCGCGCGGCCATCGCCGAGGGTGCGGGGACCGTGGCCGTCGTGGACACGGAGACCGGCGTCGCGGCCGTGCTGGAGGTCGGTCCTTGATCCGCGCGCTGCCCTGGCTCGCGGCGCTCGTGCCGGCGGTTGCCCTCGCCCAGGCGGTGAGCTTCGGCGCGGCGCGCGAGCCGGGTGGGGCGGTGCTCGGGCGCGTGTGCGTGGATCTCGATGGCGACGGCCGCTGCGGCGCGGACGAGCCCGGGGTGGCGGGCGCGCGCGTGCTCTCCGAGGACGGTGCCATCGCGATCGCCGACGGTCGCGGGGGCTATCACCTGCTGGAGGTGCCCGGCCGGATCGTGCTCCGCGACCGGACCGCGTACGGGGGGCACCTCGTGACCGCCGAGGGGCTCGGCGCGAGCCGCGCCTTCGAGCTCGGGTTCGCGGGCGCCGCCGCGGTCGATCTCGCCGTGCCCTCTCCTCGGGCCGCCGCGCCGACGCTCGAGCCCGCGCCGCCGGACGACCCGCGCGCGTCTCGCGCGCCGCCCCCGCGCCAGGACGGGCGCCTCGGGTGGACGCTCGATGGCCGCGCCGCGCCCGGCGCGACGGTGACGGTCGCGGGCGTGCGCGCCGAGGTCCAGGAGGACGGCACGTTCCACGCCGAGGTCGAGCTCGCTCCCGGCGACAACGCCTTCCCCGTCGTGGTGCGCTCGGCCGACGGCGGGCTCTCGGTGTACTCGTGGACCGTCCAGCGAGTCGCGCGGGCGCGCGGCGGGGACCTCGTCCTGCCCGTCGCGCCGGTGCGCGTGGCGGCGCTGGCGGTCGGCGCCGCCGCGGGCGGCGGCGTGCTCGTGCTCGGGTCCGTCCCGCGGGGAGCGCGGGTGGTCGTCGCGGGGATCGTGCCGGCGCCGCTCCGCTCCGGCGCGTTCGCCGCCTTCGCCCCGCCCGGCGCGGCGGACGCGACGCTCGAGCTGCGAACCGGCCATGCGCCGCCGCTCGTCGTCCCGCTGCCACTCCCCGGCGCGAGCGGGCTTCGCGCAGGGGTGGCGCTCGCGGAGCTGGAGCTGTCGCTCGGCGGCGACGCGGGGTTCCTCGTCACGGCGCGGGGGGCCGGGACGGCGGCGGGCAGGGCCGGCCCGGTGGAGTACGCGGCGGGTCTCGACCTGGACGATCGAGAGGGATCGCTCGCGGACCTGGCGCGGCCTCGCGACGCGCTCGCGGCCGAGCACGCGCTCGATCCGGAGCGGACCTTCCTCACGGCGGGCGACGACTCCGCCGCCGACGACCGGAACCCCGGCCGCGGCCGCATCTGGGCGCGCGTGGAGGCGCCCGGCGCGAGGCTCGACCTCGGCAAGAGCCGCGCCGGGCTCACCGGCGCGGAGCTCGGGCGTTACGATCGCGCGCTCTTCGGCGCGAAGGCTCGCGGCGAGCGAGAGCTCGGGCCGGTGCGCGTCGAGGCGAGCGCCTTCGGCGCGACCCTGCGGACCGACGCCGGCGGGAACGCGCCGCCGCAGGTGGCGCACGACGTGCTCGCCGCCACCGGCGGTGCGTTCTTCTGGCTCTCCCACGGAGAGATCGTCCCGGGGAGCGAGGCCGTGCGCGTCGAGTGGCGCGATCCCCTCACCGGCCTCGCGAGCGGCGGGCGCGTGCTCGTCCGCAGCGAGGACTACGAGGTGGACTGGGCGAGCGGCAGGATCGTGCTCGCGCATCCGCTCTCGTCCGCCGTGGCGCCGCCCGTGCTCGCGACCGGAGAGCCGTTCTCGGCCCAGCGCGCGATCGTCGTCGTCGACTATCAACACGCCGCGACCGGTCCCGGCGGGGAGGACCTCGCCGGCGGCCGGGTCGGCGCGGCGGCCGGACCGCTCACGCTGGCCGTGCATGGCGCGAACGAGGAGCGCGCCGGCGGCTACCGCCTCGCCGCCGGGGCGGCGTCGCTCGACCTCGGTGCGCCGCTCCTCCTCCGCGCCGAGGCGGCCCGGAGCCGGGGCACGCCCTTCGGCGAGGCGGCGGGGAGCGCGTTCGGGAGGAGCGCGGACGGCGGGATCATCTTCGCGCCCGTGGCGGCGGGCGAAGGCGAGGCCGGCGCGGTGCACGTCGAGGCGCAGGGCGCCATCGGGCCGGGGCGGTACGCGGCGTGGTGGCGCGAGCGCGAGGCGGGCTACGTCGACTTCGAGTTCGCCGAGCCGGCCGCCGCGCGCGAGCGCGGGGTCGAGGCCGGGGGGCACGCCGGGATCTTCACCGCCACCGCCATCTACGCGGAGCGCGAGGGCGCGGGCCCGGCGGAGGAGGGCGGCGCCACGCCGAACGAAGCGCGGCGGCTCGTCGGCCGCGGGACGGCGCGGGTGGGCGGCGTCGCGCTCACCGCCGAGGCGGCGCACGCGCGGCTCGTCGCGCCCGAGCCCGGCGAGGAGACGTCCGCGGGCGTTCGCGCGAGCTGGCGCGCCGCACCGGGCCTCTCGCTCGACCTCTCCCACCACCAGGGGCTCGCGGTCTCGGGCGCCGGCCGCGACCCCACCTTCACCGCCGCGGGCGCGACGGTGCACCGGGGCGACGGGCGGCTCTCGGTGCGGGGCGGGTGGGGCCCCGAGCTCGGCCCGCGGGTGCTCGTGGGCGGAGAGCGCGGCCGCGACGGCGAGGCGGTGTACGGCACCTACACCGTGGATCCCGACGCGCCCTCCGCGTTTCGCGAGGCGGGGAGCGCCCTCGGTGCCCGCCGCCGCGCCGGCGCGACGGAGGTGTTCACGGAGGAGCAGCTCGTGCGCGACGCGCTCGGGCTCCGCGCCGCCCGCGTGGTGGGCGCGAGCGTCTCGCCGCTCCGTGGTTTCACGCTCACGGTGACCGGCGAGCGCGGGGCGCGGCTCCGACCGGACGGGAGCGACCTCGAGCGGTCGGGGGCCGGCGGCGCCGCGGCGCTCGTCCGCGGGCCGGTGCGGCTCGCGCTCCGCGGCGAGGCCCGGCGCGACGGGGGCGACGCTCGGGTGGCGACGGGTGGGGCCGCGGAGTGGCGCGCGCTCTCCCGGCTCACGCTCTCGACCCGCGCCGCCTGGGCGCACGCCGCGGGCGCGCGCGAGGCGCTCGCGTTCGAGGCCGCCGCCGGCGCGGCGCTCCGGCTCGAGCGCGCCGGGATCCTCGTCAGCCTCGCGCGGCTCGCCGATCAGCGCCCGGGCGCGATCCGGCGCGACGCGCTCGTGGGACGCCTCGCCGGGACGGCCGACGTGGCCGAGCGCCTCTCGCTCGGCGCGGGGGCGGCGATCGGGTGGCAGCGCGCGGAGGGCGTACGGGACGAGCGCGCGTCGGGGAGCGTCCGCGCGGTCGTGCGCGTCGGGGGGCCTTTGGACGTCGGCGCGGAGTACGCGCGCCGCGCCTCGCTCGAGGGCCTGCCGATCGGTGATCTCGACGCGGTCCGCGCCGAGGCCGGGGTCCGGGCCGGCCAGAGCCGCATCGCGCTCGGCTACACGTTCCTCGGCTTCTCCGGCGACGGGATCGCGCCCCGGGACGACGGCCGGATCTTCCTGCGCGCCCAGCTCGCCTACGGCCCATGACGCGCCTCCTCTGCACCGCGGTCCTCGCCGCCGTCCTCGCTCCCCCCGCGCGCGCACAGCTCCGGGCCGATCCCATGCGGATCGCCGTCCCCGACGGCCGCGCCGAGCTGGCGGTCGCCCCCATCGCGAGCGACGCGCCCGCGAACGACGTGCTCCTCCTCTCGTCCACCGGCGCCGGGGCGGAGGCGAGGCTTCATCGCCAGCTCGCCGTGGCGGCGGCGCCGGGTCGCCCCGTGGACGCGAGCGCCCGCGACGTGGCCGCCGCGTTCCTCCGCGGCCCCGCCGCGCGCGCGGATCTCGTGTTCGCGCGCGGCGACGGGGTGTCGGTGTCGTGGGGCGCCTCGGCGAGCCCGCTGTGCGTCGTCCCGGGGCTGTTCACCGGGGGCGCGCCCAGCGTGACGGCGGCGCGGCTCCGGGCCGGAGCTGACGTGGCGGTGGCGCCCGTGGGCACCGGCGGCTGGCTCCCCGGCGTGGTCCAGGCGGTGGACGTGAGCGGCTGCAGGCGCGCGGACGCGGCGGCCTGGACGATCGGGGTGGTGCTCTCGCGCGTCGGGCTCGCGGATCAGGTGTACCCGCTGCGGCTCGGGCCCACGGCCCGGGCGCTCGGGCTCGACGATCTCGCGCTGCCCGGGCTCGGAGAGGTGCAGCTCCTCGTGCACGGGCGGGCGCCCGACGCGGGCGTCGGCCTCGCGGGGGTCCACCTGACCGCCGTGAAGGTCGGCGATCACGTCCCCGAGTGGCAGGCGACGTGGCTCCCCTCCGGCGTGCGGCAGGGGGACGTCCAGGGCGTCGCGGCCGTCGACGTCGATCTCGACGGCGTGCCGGAGCTGGTGATGTCGCTCGCCGTCTGGGCGACCGCGCCGGGCGCCACCGGCGCGCTCGTCTCCGTCCGGAACCCCGGCGATCCCGCCGCCCTGGCCACGGCGCCCTGGACGAACCTGACCCGGCGTCCGGAGCTGCAGCCGCTCGTCGATCCCGTCACGCTGCGCGCCGTGGCGATCGACGGCGTCGGCGGCGCGGCTGCGTGGGACCGCAGCCTCGGCGAGATCGTCGTGTTCTGGCCGGAGGGCGGGCGCCTCGCGAGCTGGCGCGGCGACGCGCTCGGCCTCGCGGTGAGGGAGATCGTCGCGGCCGACGTGGTCGGCTCGGGCGCGCCCGACCTCATCGCGCTCGCCGAGGATCCGCGCACCGGCGCGGGCGCGCTCCTCGTCTACCCCGACCTCGCCGACGGCTCGCCCACCGTCGCCTGGGCAGCGGGGAGCCCGGGCGAGTCGGAGCGCGGCGTTGATCACGCGCTCGCGGTGGAGGCCCAGGATCCGGAGGGTCCCGTCTCGATCGAGTGGTTCGTCGGCGCGGGCGCGAGCCCCGCCGGTCTCGGCCCGGCGGTGACGATCCCGGGCGCGCTCCTCTGCGGTCCGGAGGGCGACGTGCCGGTGGTCGCGCGCGCGACGGACGCGGAGGGCGTCTTTCGAGAGGTGGCGGGGACGGTGAAGGTGCGGCTCGCCGCGCCGCGCCTCGCCGTGGCGGGCGGGCCGGGGCACGAGGCGATCGCGCTCGCGCCCGGCGGGGCGGGGGCGGTGCTCGAGGGCGAGGCGTGGAGCGGCTGCGGGCGTCCGGTGCGCTTCACCTGGACGACGAGCGGGTTGCCGGCGGGCGCCCTGCGAACGCTCGACGCCGGTCCGACCGAGTCCCGGCGGGCGCTGGAGCTCCCCGAGGCAAGCTACCCCTCCGTCCTCGCGGGCGCGCCTGCCGTCACGCTCGTCGCTTCCGACGACACGGGCGTCACGAGCCCGCCGGCGACGCTCCCGCTCGTCCTCGACGCGACCGGGCTCGTCGAGGTCACCCACGACGCGGACGCGGCGGCGCTCGCCCGGGGAGAGGTGGCGATCCTCCGCACGCGGCTCCGCAGCCGGATCTCCGCGGCGTTGCCGCGCGTGCGGATCGTGGACGTGCTGCGCGGGGTCGCGCCGGTCGGGGCGCCGCGCGTGAAGGGGGCCCACGCGGCGGAGGTGGCCGCCGGGGGCGCCGAGCTCGTGCTCGACGCGCTGCCCCCCGCAGGCGGAGAGGTGACCATCGAGCTGGCCGTGAGCGGCGACGGGGGTCCGGGCGGCTCGGCGGTGGAGGTCCGCTCCGAGGGCGGACACCTCCTCGCGCCGGCCGCGGCGTCGAGCGACGGCGGCGCGCGGCTCCCGGGCCGCGGCTGCGCCTCTGGCGGTGGCGGCGGCGCCGCCTCGCTGCTCGCCGTCGCGGGGCTCGCGCTCGGGCGGGCGCGGGGCGGTCGGGACAGGCGGGCGCGCCGGCGCGTCACATGAAGCCGATGCGGCGGGTCCCTGCGAGGACGCGCGCGACCTCCTCGAGGACGCGCATCACCCGGCACGCCTGGAGGAACGCGAGCGCATCGCGCTCCGGCACCTCCGAGAGGCGGACGAGGTCCGCGACCGACTTCGTGCCGTCCGCGAGGGCGAGGAGCTTCGCCTCCTCGCGCCGGAGCTTCAGGGCGTAGAGCTCGAACGCCGGATCCGGCGACGGCGCGAGGTGGACGTGCGAGGGGAGCTCCTCTCGCAGGCGCGAGAGCGTCGCCGCGCGGCGCATGCCCTCGAGGACCAGGTCCGCCATGGGGAGCCGCAGGTCGAGCCGGTCCGGCGGCGGCCGCCCGGGCTGGAACGCGTAGCGTCCCTCGCGCCACTCGAACGTGGACCACACGATCGCGCGGACCTGCGCCTGGACGATCTCCAGGCGCCTCCCGGCGGAGACGAGGCCGCGCGAGACGAGCGCCGCGCCGAGCCGCTCCTCCGGCGCGGCGCGCGCCATCGTCTCGATCGCCTCGGCCGTGGCGTCGCCCAGCCGGACGCAGATCGCGCCGAAGCGCTCCGCCGCCACGTTGGAGGCCGCGTACACGGGCACGCCGCGCTCGACGAGAAGGAGCTTCCGCACCGGGCCGCGCTCCAGGGTGAGCGCGCCGGTGGCCTGGCCCACGTGGAGCGCGACGCACAGGCGCGGCACGCTCGCCTCGGAGAGCTCTCCGCTCGGCCGGGGCGGCGCGTCGAGCGACGGGACGCGCGCGGAGGAGCCGGCGGGGAGGGGCAGCGCGAGCCCCGCGAGCAAAGCCGGTGTCGCGCCGGCCGCGTCCTCGCCGGCGAAGGAGGCGGCGATCGCGTCGGGCACCTCGTGGCGCTCGAGCGGGCGCGCCCCGGTGACCTCGTCGGGCGCAGGGGCGTCGAGCGCCGGCGCCTCGGCGCCCACCGCCCGCGCGACCGCGGCGACGAGCGACTCCACCTCGAAGGGCTTCTCGAAGAAGTCCCGCGCGCCCAGCCGCCGGACCTCCTCGGCGGCGCGGGTGCCACGGTGCACGCCCGAGACCACGATCGCGGCGACGCCCGCGCGCGCGAGCGCGTCGATGAGCTCGTTGCCGCGGACGTCGGGGAGCGGGAGATCCAGGACGGCGGCGTCCGGGGCACGTTCGGCGACGGCGGCGAGCGCTGCCCGCCCGGACTTCACGCCCGCGACCTCGCCGCCGAGCCGCGCGGCCGCGCCGGCGACGATCGCGGCGAGCTCGCGATCCTCGGCGACGAGCAGGAGACGCTTGCCGGAGAGGGGGCCTCGCACGTTGCGCGGCAATCTATCACGCACCGGGCGTGGCGCCTCGTCCGAGGCGGCGCTAACCTCGCGCCGTGCCGCTCGCCTTCCACCACCTCGCGATCCAGTGCGCCGACCTCGACCGATGCGAGACGTTCTACCGGGACCTGCTGGGCCTCCCCGTGCTGAAGCGGTGGCCGCGCGAGGAGGGTGGCGGGGACCGGAGCGTGTGGCTCTCGGTAGGAGAGGGTGAGGGGGCGTTCCTCGCGCTCGAGCGGGCGGAGGAGCGGCCCGAGCAGCGCCCGTGGCGGGACGGCCGGGCGGGGCTGCACCTGCTCGCGCTCCGCATCTCCCCGTCCGAGCGGGGCGCCTGGGAGGACCGGCTCGACGAGGCGGGTGTGCGCGTGATCCACCGCACCCGCTGGACGATCTACTTCCACGATCCGGAGGGGAACCGGATCGGGCTCACGCACTACCCGCACGACGTCTGACGGCCGCGGCGGCTCCGCGGTAGGAGAGAGAGGTGCTCTTCGACCGCCGCCGCTACCACCGCGACAACTACGTCTACCTGCTCGCCGAGGGGGACGACGCGGTCCTGGTCGATCCGGGCGACGCGCGGGTCGCGCTCGCGCTCGCGGCGGACCACGGCGTCCGCCCGCGCTTCATCCTCCACACGCACGGTCACGCCGACCACACCGGCGGCTCGGCCGAGGTGCGCGCAGCGCTCGGCGCCCCCGCGGTCGAGGTCTACGGCCACGGCGGCGACGCGGCGTGGTTCGCGCCGGACGTGGAGGTCTCCGGCCGCCGGACGCTCTCCCTGGGCGCGGTGCGGGTAGACGTGCATGCGGCGCCGGGGCACACGCCGGGGTCGGTGCTGTACGCCTGGCGCGGCAAGCTCCTCACCGGCGACACGCTGTTCTGGGGAGGCTGCGGCAACTGCCGGCACGGCGGGGATCCGGCGCGGCTCGCGGAGAGCTTCCTCGGGACCCTCGCCGCGCTCGACGGCGCGCTCGAGGTCCACCCCGGCCACGACTACGCGGAGGCGAACCTGCCGTTCGCGCTCGCGCTCGAGCCGGGAAATGCCGCCGCCCGCGCCCGGCTCGCGCAGGTCCGGGCGGCGCACGCGGCCGGCGCGGAGCCGCCCGCGTGGACGCTCGCCGAGGAGCGCGCGGTGAACCCGTTCCTGCGCGTGGGCGCGCCCGAGATCCGCGAGGCCGTCGCCGCGCGCGCGTCCGGCGCGACCTACGTGGACGACGTGGCGCGGTTCGTCGCGCTCCGCGCGCTGCGCGACCGGTTCCAGGCGTGATGGGCGCTTCGCGGAAGGGAGGGCACGTGCGCGATGGGCAGGAGAGGGGAGGAGACGGGGAGGCCCGCGAGCCCGGGCCGTACACGCTCGCGAACGGGCTCACCGCGCTCCGGCTCGTGCTCGCGCCGGTGTTCCTCGTCCTCTACGTGAGCGGCGATCGGCTCCGTGCGCTCGCCGCGTTCGCGGCCGCGGCGGCGACGGACGTCCTCGATGGCCTCGTCGCGCGCGCGCTCCGCCAGCACACCCGCCTCGGCGCAGCCCTCGATCCCATCGCCGACAAGGTCCTCGCGGCGTGCGCCCTCGTCGCGCTCGCGGCGACCGGGAGGCTCCCGCTGTGGTTCCCGGTGCTCGTCGTCTCCCGCGACGCGCTGCAGATCGCGGGGGCGGTGCTCCTGCGGACGACCCACCGGCCCGTCCCCATCGCGCCGACGCGCATCGGCAAGTACGCCACGTTCGGGCTCGCCGCCACGGTCGTGTTCGCGCTGGCCGCCGACTACGGCGCCTACCTCCGCGCGGTTACCGGCCCGTACGTGGCGGCCTGGGCCCTCCTCACCGCGCAGTGCGTGGCGGTGTCGTTCGGCCAGTACTTCCTGCTCTTCGTCCGCGCGCTGCGCGCCCCATCACGGTGACCCGGAACGACAGCCGGTCGCTTCCCGGACGAGCGGCCATGAATAACTTACCGGCGGATGCCCTCCCGGAAGCTCAAGCTCGTCATCTCCGACTTCCACCTGGGGAAGGGGCCCTATCGCGAGGACGGCTCGGTCAACGTGTTCGAGGACTTCCGCCAGGACGGGAAGTTCGCCGAGTTCCTCGACTACCACCGGGAGGGCGAGTTCGCGGGCGCCGAGACCGAGCTCATCGTGAACGGCGACTTCTTCAACCTGCTCTCGGTCGACCTCGACGGCCGCCTGCAGGAGGCGATCACCGAGCGCGTCGCGGTCGAGAAGACCGAGGCGATCCTGCGCGGTCACCCGCACGTCTTCGACGCGGTGGCGCGCTTCGCGGGCGACGCCCGGCGGAGCGTCACGTTCCTCATGGGCAACCACGATCCCGGCCTGCTCTTCGCCGGGGTGCGCGAGGTCATCGCGCGGCGCATCGGCGGGACGCACCGCTTCCTCCTCGACGGCTACGACTTCGACGGCGTGCACGTCGAGCACGGCATGCAGCGCGAGCCGATGAACGCCTTCAACCCGAACCGCTACTTCCGCGAGCGCAAGGGCGAGCTGTTCCTCAACCTGCCGCTCGGGTCCCGCTACATCATCTCGGTGCTGAACGAGGAGAAGGCGCAGCGCCCGTACATCGACAAGGTCGCCCCCTTCGCGAGCTACTACCGGTGGGCGCTCCTCAACGACCCCGAGGCGGTCTTCCGCATCTCCCTGCGGTCGATCCGCTTCGCCGCCGCGGCCGCGCTGAAGAAGATCCCCCACCTCGACCCGATGCCGCTCGCCGACCTCGCGAAGCGGCTCGTGCGCTACACCGCGTTCCCCACCCTGGAGCACGAGGCGCGCCACCTCCTCGCGCGCAAGGGCTACCACACCGTGATCATGGGCCACACGCACGTGCCGATCTACCGTGAGTACGCCCGCGACAAGGTCTACCTGAACACCGGCACCTGGAACGCGATGACGTCGCTCGACGTCGGCAACCTGGGGCGAACGGAGCAGCTCACGTACGCCCACGTAGAGTACGTCGACGGCCGCCCCCGCGCCCGGCTCCGCGAGTGGCGGGGGATCGCTCGGCCGGCGGAGGACGTGTTCTTCTGAAGGGTCTTTTCCCGCGCCGAGGGGAGCACTCCGCGGCCACCCCGGCGGCCGTCGCGGGGCACGCTCCGAGCGTTCGCCTTCCCCGTTGACTCCGGCGGAAAGTGGGCTATAAACGCGCCTCGCCGTTGCGGAACAGGCCCGTAGCTCAGTGGTAGAGCACTACCTTGACACGGTAGGGGTCGTCAGTTCAATCCTGACCGGGCCTACTCCCTGAAATCACAGAAGTTTTAGGCGCCTTGGAAATTCTCTGAGGCGCCTTTTTCGTACCCATTTTTCATCCACTGGATGAAAACGCGGCCGGCAGCGGATCGTGACCGCCAGGCCGGCCGCGCCGAACGGACGTGCATGGCGGCAGAGGTATGTGGGTGTGGGCATCCGCCGGTGGCGGGGCCGATCTAAGCCGTGCACTTCCGGTGGCCCTACTCTGCGTGGTACCCAAGCACCCACGAGCGGGGTGGAACGCTCGGGATGACCGCCCGCCCCCTGGCCGTTAAGGGAACACTGGAACCCTATGTCGACCCGAAACGAGCAGAGCTTCAACGTGTGGATCGTTGTTCGCCCCGCAGCTGACGTTCCTGGTCAGTGGGTGGCGCACTGCCTCGATCTCGATGTCGTCACCTACGGCAACTCGCTGCGCCACGCGCTCGACATGGTGCACGAGGCCGCGCGCAACACGATTCTCGACGACCTGAACTCGAACCAGGACCCGATGGATCGCCGCGCTCCGCGTGAGTGCTGGGACGAGATGTTTAAGAAGCTGATGCCGCGCGCCAAGCGAGTCGAGGCCCGCGACTTGGTCGAGCGGAATGAGCGGTACGCGTTCGTCATCGCGCAGCTGACGCTCTCGTTCGTGCGCAAGAGCGCCGGCGAGTCGCCGAAGGCGTCCAAGTGCGAGACGCCGGTCGCGTTCGCAGAATCCGCCACCCCCGCCTGCATCTGAGTTCCGCGCGGTGCCCGCTCGTCTGAACGACATCAAGCGGGCACTCGCTGCGCTCGCCATCGCCGTCGAGGAGCCGAACAAAGGATCGCATTACAAGGCGATCCGGGCGGATGGACGGAAGTACACGATTCCTGCCCACAACGGCGGGAAGACGATGATCGGCGACGAGTACATCCGCGGGCTCTGCCGGTTCCTCGAGATCGACATCCAGCGCTTCAAGGGTCTTCTCTAGGCGCCGGACGCGGCAGTCCGTACCGCCGAAACGCGAGATCCGCAGCGAGGCGCACGGCTTCCCGCGGCGCCATCCCCTCCGCGATGCACTGCTCTGCCTGCTCGCGGGCCCACGCGATGCGCGGATCGTCCAGCGGCACACCCTCGGTACGCGCGAGCAGCCACATCGCCGCGCGGACGTAGACTTCCCCTAAGCGCGTCGATTTCTCGAGCACGTCGGCATCCCTTCATGTGGAGGGGAGCCCGCTTGACATACGCCCCGGAGGAAAGCGAACCTCCGGGTTGCTAGGCGTGGCAAGCGGGTTCCCTGTTTGCTGCCTCTACTCGGGCCCGTTCGCAGCGGGCCCTTTTTCATTCTGCGATCCCTGCCTATCGCGGGCCGAGAAATGGTGTCAACAGCGGCCCACACCCCGTCCCCACGAGGATCCGCACCGGATCCACACGGGATCCACAGGCTGGGCGCACTCCGCCTCGACGCGGTGCCCGGAATGCTACGGCCCCGCGAGAAGAGATCTCGTGGGGCCGTCACTGTCTCGAGATGTGGTCCGTCTTGTTGTAGTTGAAGAGCTCGTCGCCTGCTCAGTTGGTGAAGACGACGGCGGTCGCCGCGGGCGGCGGTGGCGGCGCGACGGTGTAGGGGACCGTGCAGTAGGAGTAGCCGCTCGCGCCGGACGTGGGCCCGTTGAAGTAGTGACGCACCGTGTAGACCCCGCTCGTTCCGCCTGCGGTGGACTTGGATGTCACGTAGACCGCGATCCTGATGCCCGTCGTGCCGCTCATGGCGAAGTTGGTCGCCTCGCAGGAGGCGGAGAGCGCGACTCCTCCGGTCGCAGTCCCCGCTTCGACGGAGGTGGGCGTCGAGCAGATCACCGAGCCCGAGGTGTCCGAGATCACGGCTCGCAGGCCCACGTTCGCGTTCGTGCTGGACTCGTAGCCCCACAGCGAACAGGTGATCGTGCCGTTCACGACGCCCGCCTGCCACGCGCCCGTGTCGCCCGTGAAAAGCTGGGCGTCGATCGTCTCACCGAAGTTGAGCAGGGCGCTCGTGGAGGTGGCCGAGGTGCCCGCCGACGTGGAGAGGGCGGTGGGCGTGCCGCTCCGCACGAAGAGCGTCTGAGCCTGCGCAGCGGCGGGCCCGGCGGCGAACAGGAGAAGGGCGGCAGCGAGCGCGCGCATGGGGATCACCTCGTGCCCTTCAGCGTGAACGCCACGTCGGCAAGCGTCGAGTCCTGCACGGCCGGCGCGGTGATGTAGAGCCAATCGCCTGCCGCGAAGGTCGTCGCGGTAACGACGATCGTGGGGGTGGTGCCGCTGATGGAGATGGTGCCGAAGCCGCTGCAACTGCTGCCGCCCGGGCACTTCGTGAGCGAGTATGCCGCGGCCGCGGTGGAGCCGACGCCGACGTTCACGAACGAGCCCGACAGGTTCGTCGGGAAGGATACCGCCTGCGTGAACGTCATCCGCAGGACCGTTGCATTCGCGGCCGGCTTCCCGGGCACGTAGGCGACGACCTCGTAGGGGAGGAACGCGCTCGCGTGGTAGCCGTCCAGCGTATCCGCGTTGGTCGCGTTGCCGGCGCTCGTCGCGTACGCCGCGCCGCCCGCGTTCGCCGCGTAGGTCGCTTCCGCGACCGTGCTCGACCACGAGGGGTTTCCGCCGCTCCCGCCGTTGACGAGCGCCTTCCCGCCGGCCGCGATCACGTCGTCGTCTTGCAGCTGCGAGAGGGGGATGATCCCGCTCACCGCGTCGGCAAACTCGGCGTGCTCCACAGCGCCGTTATCGTCGGGATCGTACGTGGACTTCAGCATCCCACCGGCGGTGGAATCGTCGATCTTCGCGGCGATCTGCTGATCGTGCATCACGAGCTTGTCGAGCACACCCTCTAGCGTCTTCGCCTTGAAGGCGCTGTAGGGCGTCCAGAGCGAGTCCTGCGAGAGCGGCACGATCCGCTCGATGCGGATCACCGCACCGGCCGGTGGAGGCTGAAGTGACTCGCCCAGCTTGAAGGTGATCGAGCCGCCGGGGTTGGAGTCCTGAGTTTGCAGGTTCACGGTGGGAACCCAGCCGCCGAGCTTCTCGATCCCGTCCTGGTACACGTGGACGTGCTGCGTGGAGAGCACCTTGAAGCCAAAGTTGAAGGTGCTCGTCGTCCCGTTCGCGGTGAACGAGGTGGAGACGGGCGAGGCGGGCACCACCGCGAGGGCGGCGCTGGCGGTGAACATGAGCGCCGTGGCGGCCGCGAGGAGCAGCGACCAAAAGAGCTTCTCAAAGGACCACATGGACTTCAGGTAGCGACTCATGGCGAATCTCCTTTCACGGCGAGGTTGGAAGAGTGAGCCGGCAGCGCGGCGTGGCGTCCGCGCTGCCGACCCTGCCCCGCGCCGGTCGGAACCGGGCTGCGAGGCACGCCGCGGATGACGAGTCCGCGACGGAAGAAGTGGTGCGCCGGCCCGATCATGCCGTAGGGCCTCCGGGGCGCGCCGCCCGCCGGTGAACGGCCGCTGCCGCGATGGCTTCCTCGACGAGGATGTCGAGCGCGCGAGGGTGGGCCGCGCCGAAGGTCGCGAACATCTCGTCGAGCGTGTCGGCGCTCACCGCGGCGAAGTAATGATCGAACGCGCGCCGCGGAGCTTCACACTCGAGCATCCGCGTCATCTCGCGGTAGGCGATCTGCAAGATGCCGCGCCGGATCTCGCGCGCCTCGGCATCGCCGAGCGTCACGGTGTCTTCGTCGTTCACGCGGCCTCCTCGGTGGCGCTGTAGGCCGGGACCGGACGCCCACCGCGGGAGACGACCACCACATCGATCCGGCCGTGGCAGGTGGAGCAAAAGACGCGGGGCAGGGCAGCCGCCTGCGAGGGCTCGAGCCGGGCGCGCTCGATCCCCCGGCAGACGGCGCACGCCTCCTCGCCCGCGGTCGTCATGCCTCACCGCCGTCGTCCGGGTCGCGCCCTCGCGCGTCCACCTCGACGAGCTCCCTCCGGAGATTCGCGACCATGGCCCGATTCTCGGGAGTGGGGTGAGACCAGTACAGCGGGTTGCCGCGGATCTCGGCGGCACGTGCCCGCGCGGCGGTGGGCGAGCGCAAGTGCGCGGCGCTGCTCGCGGGCTGCTCATCCGCCGGAGCCTCCGCCGCGGCGCGCTCGAGCTTCTTCAGCGTGAGCAACGCCAACCGATCCTGCTCGAGCCGCTGGCGCTCCGCCGAAAGCGTACCGGACAGGACCCGGGACCGCGTCTGCTCGATCTCGTCGTCGAGGGCGAGCGCCGCATTGAGCTCTTCGATGGACTTTGCCATGGCGTTCTCCTTAAAGCGCCTTGACAATCTCGGCGTGGAGCGCGGCTGCCTCATTCGCGATCGCGCCCTCGCTAATGTCGAGGTTGCGCCCCAGATCCGCGAGACTGATGATGCCGCGGCCGCCACACCGAGCGCTCATCCAAAGCGTGGGGAGCAGGGCGCGGATGGTCGCGATTGCCGCCTCGGCCTTCGCCGAGAGGGCCTTCTTGATGGCCTCCTTCTCCTCCTCCTCGGCCACGCGCGCGAGTGCGGGAAGCTGCGCATCAAGCGAAGCGAGTGCCTCGCCCAGCAGGCGGTCGCGCTCGATCGTCGCGGTCTCGGCATCAATGGCCTGCTCAAGCTCACGAGCGGCCGTCTCGGCGGCAGTCTTGGCCGCGAGTGTCGGGCTGATCACCGCGTCGATCTGCGCCTGCTTCGCGGCCGCCTGCGCCGCAGCGATCCGCTGTGAGGCGGCCGCGACGGAGAGACCCTCGCGCTCCGCGAGGAGGCGCGTGATGTTCTGCTCGAGCTTGATCTGCTTCATTCTGCTGGGGACGGGCATTGTGATGCCTCCTTGAACTACGGGGTTGATGGGATGGTGGCGTGACCGTCGGTATGGGCGCCAGAGGGCGGTGCATTACCACCGGGGCGCGCCTCGAGACGCTGACGGAGCAGCCTCTGGCGCAGTGTGTTCCAGTGCGGCGCGTCGAGCCCACGCGAGAGGAGCCTGCGCCGAGTCGCCTGCGCGGCCGCGCGGGTCGTGCTTCCGGCAGCGAGCAGGGCATCGAAGACCTCGGCCGCCTCGGTCCAGACGCGCCGCCGGTGGAGCTCACGCGCCACCGCCGGGCGCGCCGCGAGGTCGCGGACGAGCTCCGCCGCCCACAATTCAGGGATGGCACGGAGCCGCTCGACGGCGTTGGCCAGGAGCCCGGGGTCAGTCATCGTCGATCCCGAGGAATCGCCGCATCCCGACGAGTAATGCCTCGTCGCCGCCCGGTGGGAGCGCCGCGTCTACCTCGTCATCGTTCCGGGCAGCAACGAGGCGCTCCCGTGACGCGAGGTCGAGCCCGTGGAGGATCGCGCGGAACGGCGCGCGGCGGTGCCGGATCGTGACGACGTCGGCGTCGAGCGTGACGATCCAGTCGTGGTCATGCTGTCGCCGGCGCGCGCGGCGGAGGAGCTTGCGCATCAGGCGATCGTGTTCGTCGGTCGCATCACTCATGGTCAAGCTCCTGTCAGGACAACAGGTCTTCGAGATCCGCGGTGGCAACGGCGGTGGTGACTGACGGTGTCGGGGTGGACGAGGTGGCGAGCGGCACGGTGTCCCACGACTTGTGCTTCCATGCCCGCACCCGCTGTCCGTCGCGGCGCACCTGCGTACGCACGAACCCCAGGCGCGTGAGCGCATCACCGAGCCGGTTCGGGAAGTTTCGGGGCGCGCGCGCGAGGTCGATCCCGATCCGCCCCGCGACATCGCTGAGCAGCACCGCCCCTTCGCGCTGCCAATCGTCGAGGAGATCGCGCGTGAGCCGCTCGGTAAGCGTGATCTCGATGTTGTCCGCGTCGTACGCAGCTTCGTGGCGCTCGCGCATCTCCTCGCCGTGCTCGTTCTTCGCGAACCACCACCGCGTGTCGGCCTTGAACGCAGCGTCCGCCTGCGCCCACAACTGGTCGCGATTTTCCATCACCCAAGAAATGTTGATCTCGCGCGTGACGTGGAGCGGCCAGAAGCGACGCGCGCCGGTGGGATCGTTCAGGAACTGAGGGTCGTTCGTGGTGCCGACGCGGATCCCGCGTCGCGGGCGCGTCACTACTTCACGACCGTACGGAGGTCTGTAGCGTTCCTCCTGCCGTGAGAGCGCCGCCTTCACGTCATTGCGATCCGCCGCCCTGACGCTCGTGAGCTCCCCGAGCTCGTGAATCCACGACGACTCCGACACCATTGCGGAGTCTTTGTCGTTGCCCTTCGCCGTGACGGGCGCGTCGGAGTAGAGCTCGCTCGGCGCGGTGGGATCGGCGTTCCGCTCCGGGGCGCTTGCAAGGGCGCGGACGATCATCGACTTCTTGTCGCCCTGAGCGCCGACGAGGATAAGCACGTCGTCGGCCTTGCATCCCGGTCGCCGTGCCCGCGCGACTGCGGCGATCAGGAATTTCGTCATCATCGCCACGTTGAGTGGCGTCCGTTCGACACCCATCGCATCGAGCAGCGCGGAGAGGCGATCCGTCCCGTCGTGGGTGAGGCTATCCAGGTACTCGGTGACGGGGTCGTAGGCGTCGCGCTCGGCCGCGCCCAGGAACCCCGCGGTGAGCGCCTCGACGCTAGGCGCCGTATCCCAATCGAACAGGCGGCACATGTCGCGGACGAGCTCGTTAAACGCCGCTCCGCTCGTGATCAGCGGCTTCCCGTTGCACTCGATGCGGCCGAACCGCTCGTTGAGGCGGAGGCGAAGCGAGAGGGCCGCGACGACGAGGAAGCGCGTCACGTTCCACGCGATCCGCTTCACGAATCTCGAGCGACCGCGGACCCCATACTCGTATCCGCTGTCGTCCACCGCGGGGGCGATGGTGTCGGGCGTCGATGCGGGGTCCGGCACGAGCGGTGGCGGCTCGTTGCGCACGGCCCGCTCCACCTCCGCGCGCAGGAGCTCGAGCGCCGCCCGCTCGCCTCTGTAGTTGCGCTTCGCGAGGGAGTACTTTCGGATACCGGGGCGCGACCATGCCCAGGCGAGGATTTCGTCCGGGGAGATGCCGCGTTCGAGCAGGCGGCGCAGCGCGCGATACAGCCGCTCGGAGCGGTCTCCGACCGGCAGCCCCTTCGCGAAGAACTCAAGGTCGGTGTCGTCCTTCGCGGCGAGAGCATCCAGGTCGGCCGCGCGTCCGGCGGCCATCGGCGCGGGGGCGGTGGCGCGGGGGAGCGGGATGATCTCCGCTCCGGTGGGCTCCGCCTCGGCAGGCGGCAGGCGCGTGGCGAACTTCGCGAGCAGCTGCGTCGCGGCGGGCGTGATGTCGGAGATGAGGCCGGCGCGCCCCTCGAGCACGTGACCCGTCACCGTGAGATACCTGCCGGCCTTGCCGACGTAGCACTCGACGCCGTGCTCGCTGGAGAGGAACTCGGGAGGCATCTCCGAGCCCTCGGGGACTGTACAGAAGATCCTCACGCCCTTGCCGCTGGGCGAGACCTCCGCGTACGTCCCGGGCAGCGCGTTGAGGAACGCCTGCGCGAGGGGCGTGATCGCGCCGGTGCTCGGGTTGCGGCATCCGTCGAGGTCGATGCCGCAGACGCTCGTGACCCCGAGCATCTGGAAGCCGATACCGGCGATCGACCCTTCCGCCGCTGCTTTCAGTGCGTCACCTAGCGAGAGCCACGAGGCGGGGTCGTTCGTCTTCGTCAGCGGCTTCTTTCCGGGCTTCGCACCGGCCTTCCGCGGCGCGATGAGATCCCAGCCGGTCCACCGCCGCAGGGTGCGGAGGTGCTCGGGGATGACCTCCGCGATGTCCGGGGCCAGCGGGAGGTACTGCGTCACGGGCGTGGTCATGCAGCACCTCCGCGGTCGGCGGTGGTGAACCGCTCCTCAGCGGCGCGGATGTCCTCCTCGCGCCACCGGGCGGCGGCGAGGATTTTCGTGGGGCGGGGGAGGGCGCCGCGCGCGATGAGCGCGTAGACGCTGGCCCGGGACAGCTGGAACCGGGCCATCAGGTCCCGGATCGTCATCCACTTCGTATCGGTGCTCATGGCGTGCCTCGCTGGCGTGCGGGCGCGTCCGTGCGTAGAATGCCGTTAGCCCTGCATCCCCGCTGGACGTGCCCCGCCGGCCCCGCTCGAGTTCGCGCTCGAGCCGCGGGCCGGTGGCCGTTTCAACGGGTGGAAGCCAGGGCGGCGGGGGACTCGGAGCTCGGCGCGGCGGGAAACCCGCGCTTAGCGAGGAACTCGTCCAGCCCGCGGCGGAGCGCCTCGGAGAGCGGCACGCCCTGCGCCTCGCGGTACGCGCGAGCGCGGGTGCGGAGATCACCGGGGAGAAGAACGGAAACCGGCTGAGCGGCTAGGATCGGAGCAGGCATCGGGCACCTCCGTCCACCGCGCGCGGCGGTGGGGGTGTGGGTGCCGGGGCTCCGCGTCAGGCCGCCCAGAGATGCCGGGTCAGGACGCCGCTATCCGGTTGCTTCTATTGTTGCTCACCAATTCCCCTGGGGAGGGCATATGGACCGCGATGAGCGCGGGGCGTGCGGTAGTTGGCCCCTACGGCCTTTCGTCGCCTTGTCTCCGCGCGGGAAGAGAACCGCGTAGCCCGTCAGCCCCGTGTTACCCATCCGCGGTGGGACCGCGGGGACTTTGACCAAGCGACAAGGGCACGCTAGCACGGTCGCTTTAGCGATTGCAAGGGCTCATCTGCCAAACATCTATGGTCGGCAATCTGTCTTCTCCGGCAGGCGTGCAAAGGGATTGGGTACGGCTTGTCAAGCGGAGCTTTTCAGTGGGCGTGAAGGGGAGGGCGAATAATCCCGAAAATCAATTTCGGTATTTGCCGATTTTCGGGGGTGTCACCCCCTCTCGCCGGGGGTGACGGTGGGGGTGACATGGGGTGACACCGAATTGCTCAATGAATCCGGTTTTATAGAATATGGTGTCACCCCGTCACCCCCTGTCACCCCCTGTTCTCTAACTTCTCCCCAGCAGCGTGTGCCCCCGCCACCCTACTGCTCCATTACTCTTTAGAGATCAGGGGGTGACGGGGGTGACGGGGTTGCAAGGGCTGGAAACATTGACGAATAGGCGTCACCCCCTATGTCACCCCCTGTTTCCGGGGGTGACACCTGGAAATTCGGATATTCGGAAAACGGAAATTCGCCGTGCACGAAACAGCCAGCGGTGGAGCCGGGCAGCCTCGCCGCTCTTGCCGAGCGCGGTGCGCGTCGGTCCGGCGCCTCACCTGCGCAGCTGGACCCGTCGCGCTCGCCGCTTTCGTCCCCAGCCGCACGGTGGGGTGCGCGGGAACTTGCCGTGTGGCTCAGCGAGCCCCAGGACTGCGCGAGCGAGCACGATCCTCGCCGCCGCGCCCGAGCACGGTGGACGCCGCCGCTCGAGCCCTGTCGCTCGAGCCCGCCCTCGTCCGCGCAGCACGCCCAGCGGCCAGCACGCCCGGCACGGTGGTGCGCTCGAGCACGGCGAGCATGCCTGGTCGTGGTTGGCTCGTAGTCGTCGTCGTGGCCCTGGTCGTGGAGCGGCTCGAGCTCCGCTCAACCTCCGAGCACGTCCGCGGGCGTCCCTGCGCGTCCGCAGAGGTGAACCTACCTCTGTTAGGTGGAGGTCCGCCCAACGATTACGCAGGGTTGTGATACACTGACGGTCGCTGGATGAATCCGTGGAGGAAAAGGCAATGTCCGATGACGCAATCGTGAAGCCCGAATCCCTGGTCGCGCTGGAAGCCGAGGAGCGGCTCGCCGCGCTCAGCGACCAAGCGGCGCGGTTCGCAGAGCTCACCGCTGCGGGCACACCGGTGGAGGAGGCGTACGCTCGCGCCGGGTTCACGGATGGATCGGCGCACGCCCTGGCGACCCGCCACGACGTGCTGGCCGCGATCAGCGCCCTGCGCGAGCGCAACCTCGGCGAGCGGGCGACGGACGTCGTCTACCTGCGCCGGCTGCTGCATGGTGCCGCGCACTTCGCCTTCCGCGACCAGGACCACCGCGGCGTGACGAACGTGGTGCGGCTCCTCGCCGAGCTCGACCAGCACCTCGAGAAGAAGAAGCCCACCGCGCCGGAGAGCGGCAACTTCTTCTTCTCGATCGCCTTCGCCCGCCCGATGCCGCCCGCGGTCGACGTCGAGCCGCCGACCATCGACGTCACCCCCATCCCCACCGCGGTGGACCCGCTGACGTGAGCTCGTCGCAGGCCACCTCTAGACGGTCGGCTCGCGCGCGCCCCGCCGCGCCTCCTCGCCCTCCGGTCGTCCACCGTCACGCCGCGGAGCGCCGCGCCGCAGAGGAGCAGGAACGAGCCGCGCTACGCGCCGGGGCTGTCCTGGCGCGGCTGCTCGGCGGTGCAGCGTGAGCGGAGAGCGCCGGCAGCCCTGGCGCGCTGACGGCGCCTCACGCGCGCTGGTAGACGCCGGCATGCCGCTTCGCGTCCGGCGCCTCACGGGGGCGGAGGCGGAGCGCTACCGCGCGCCGGCAGGTGAGGCGCTCGTCGCCGTGCTCGAGCTCGCCGTGAGCGTTCCGGTCGAGTACGTCGATGGTCGCGAGGGCGCGCTCGTCTCCCGGCTGCAACAGCTAGAGCGGGGCGGGCCGGAAGCGGCCGCCGCGTTCCTCGCATCGCTGAACCGCTGATCTCCCAGGTCAGCTAGAGCGGCGCTAGGCTAGCGGCTAGCCGCGGCGGCCGCGCTGCTGCTCGTCCTTGCGAGCTGTGAATCTCAGAATCTCGCCAGGGACCCCCGCGGGGCCCCACCACGCCTGGCCTCCTTTTACGGGGTCGCGCGTCGGGGCAGGGGCGTGGCGCGCACAAAAATCCTTCGTTCCCGATGCTCATTCACTATAGGTGTATATCCTATAAGCGCGCCCAGCACCTGTCCCAAAATTTTCTACACTCCCCAACATATTCACTTATAGTGCTACCATCGAGGCGCCGCGGACGTCTGCGCAAGTCCTGTGATTCCCTGACTTACAAACTGACAGGCGGCAACGCTCAGCAGGTAGACTTACGCGCCTGAGCCATTCGTGCCAACTGAGGTGGCTATGACAGACGCCGAGACTGCGGAGCAGCGGAAGAAGTACCAGCAGCAGGCTGATCAGACGCGCAAGGAGGTCTGGTGGCGAGGCGAGAAGTTCGTCCCGTGCCCGCTGCCCGGGATCCTGAAGTACGGGGACAAATGCCCGTTCTGCGGGGCGACGCAGGAGTACGAAACGAACAAACGCTGCGCGAAATGCAGGGCCGAGTTCACCGAGCCGCCGCCGCCCGCTGGGCAGCCCGAGCCCGTGGTCCTGCCTCCGGGCACGAAGATGTACAAGGTCATCACTCAGCGCGACGAGTTCTTCGGGGGCAAGTTCGATCCGAATAGGCTCGAGGAGCTAATCAACATGCACGCGGTCGAGGGGTGGCGCGTTGTCTCGATCGCTACCGCCGATGTGTCCACGTTCTTCGGCTCGTTCTGGTCCGGCCGCGGTGCCCGTCAGGAGATCATCGTGTTCCTGGAGCGCGACGCGGCGTAGGCCCCGCCGCTAGCGCCCGCCGCGCTTCTTCATCGTCGCGGGCGGCGCGTTCCGAACGCCGGCAGTTCTGCGCAGCTTCTGAGGCGGAGGCGGCTTCCGTCCACCGGCGGCGCCACAGGCCTTCCTCATCTTGACCCCGGTGGTCGCCTCGATGCCCTTCTTGGCGACCTCCCAAAGCAGACCCCCGGCCACCGTTGTCGCGCCGAATTTCACGGCGCCGAACGCCGCGTCACGCGCGAGTGCGGAGGCGTGCAGCCGACAGTAGCGGCCCAAGCCGACGCGGCTCGGCTCGTTCTTGCAGCGCTTCCCGTTCTTGCGAATGAAGGTGCAGGTCTTTCTCGCCATGACCCCTGTCTTATCCGATCACGCCGGAGGAGCGGTGCGGATTGATGTGCGGGGCAGTGGCCGCTCGCGGCAGCGCAAAACAGGTTGGGCCAGTTCACCAGTGCGGCCGCGGTGCTGCGGGCGCCTGATCTGGTGACGTGGAAAGTTCCGCGTGAGCTTCGCGAACAGCGAACCCGAGCATCGCCATCGTGCATACGGATTCCGCAACCACTACCAGCAACGGGGGAGCAAATGCACCGCCGAACATGGCGACGATCAGTGCAGTCGCACCAGCGAGACCCGACTTTGTGTTGTACCAGGACAGTCGCTTGGGTTGCGGCGTCGGCTTCCTGAATAGGCGCGCGAGGAGCCCGAAGGCCTTCAGGACAAGTGCAAGCAGCCCGCCTACCATCGCGAACCCGCCAGCTGCTTGAATCCCAGCCTTGATGCTGTCCCCGGGATGCTGGATCTCTGCGATGCGGTGCGAGAATGCGACGGGGACGCACAGGAACATCAGGTAGAACTTCCACCGGAGTCGCCAAGCTATCGCTAGACCGAGCATCTCGCGCCTTTCTCGGGAGAGAAGAGGCGAACACGTTAGCTCATTACCGACTCAGCGCCAGTCCGGTGCGCGTCGAGGTGCGCGGCCCACCGCTCCATCCACTCGCGCCGCGCGTCAAACAGGTCGTCCGCCGCGTAGGTGGCGACGACGCCACCGAGCGCGCGCAGCGAGTGCCCGAGGCACCTCTCCGCGACCTCGAGCGGGCAGGCATTCCGCGCGAGCCAGCCGCGGAGCGCACGCCGAAAGTCGTGCGGGCTCACCCGCTGGCCTTCGAGCTTCAGCGCCGCGGGCCGCGGGCTCTTGCCGTCGCGCTGCGGCTCGCTTCCCTGGAGGCGGCGCAGCGCGCGGCCGAGCACCTTGTCCGTTACGTGTCCCTCCGCCGACTCGCTCGACGCGGCCACCCACGGCGACTTGCGGTCGAACGTGCGCAGGTGCTTCAAGAGCGTCACCGCCGGTGCGGAGAGCGGCACGCGCCAGGGCTTCGCGTCCTGCTCGCGCTCTTTGCGGAGCTTCTGCCGCTCCGGTGGGATGGTCCACACCGCCGCGTCGAGGTCGATCTCAGACCACCGGGCGCGGAGGAGCTCGCCGGTGCGCACACCCGTGAGCAGGAGTAGCTGCATGAGCGTCCGGGTCGGCTCCCCGAGCGTGTCCACCGCGGCGAGGACCGGGCCGAGCTCCGCGTCATCGAGGGACCGCGTGCGCCGGCGGCTCGTCACGATGCCCAGCGACTTCGGGCGCAGCGGCGCGCCCACGTCGATCTCGAGGTCGCCGCGCTCGACCGCGAACCGCACGATCGCCTTCGTCACCTGCAACACCTTCGCGGCGTACACCTCCGCCCCGCCGTTCACGGCGAGTTCGGCCGGCTCACGCAGTACGCGCGTGGTGAGCTTCGCCACCTCCAGAGGGCCGAGGCGCGGGATCACGTGGTTGTCGATGACCGCGCGCACCGCCTCGGGATAGCGGACCTTCCCCTTGATCTGCGTGCGGTAGTAGTCCTCCGCCACCTCGCGGAGGAGCAGGGCGCCCGGCGCCACCGGCGGTGGGGCGTCCTTCTGCTCGAGGTGCTGCGCGAGCGCACCGCTCGCCTTCCGCGCCTTCATCTTCTCGAGCTCGAGGCGCGCGGCGTCCACCGTCACGGCGGGCCAGCGACCGAGCGTGATGCAGAGGCGCTTGCCGCCATCCACCGCGTACCAGACCCACGCCTTCGTGTTTCCAGGCGCGGCCGCCACCCGGAGGCGCAGGCCCGACGCCTTCGGATCGCGGACCTCATAGCGCGCCGGCCCGTGCGCGAGGTCCGCGACGAACGCTTCGGTCAGCCCGCGCTTCGGTGGTGTGGATGAACGCCGCGTCGGAGCGGAAGGGGCCGCCACCGCGGTGGCCGGGGATGAATTTTCCTCCGCGGTAGGGGTCGCCGTGGATGAATCGGTGGATGAAAACGCAGCCGGGCGGAGGTGGACGACGTTGGACATCGGCGGACTCCTGGCGTTCGGAACTGCTTGGCGGGCAGGCGTTCTAGTAGACTCCGCCAAACTAGCACGGACGCCCGCAGATTCCAGGAACCTTTTTTGACACGGTAGGGGTCGTCAGTTCAATCCTGACCGGGCCTACAACAATGACGGGGACCTGGCTCGCGCTGGGTCCCCGTTTTTGTTTCCGGCCGCGGCTGGGTGACGAACCGGTTAACGGCGTCTTCCGATCGCGGTTACCGCTCGCCCGGCGGTTGGTCACGTGTGGCGGCAGAGAGCGCGCCGCTGCGGTGTGATCGCCCGTTCGTCGCGAGTTGCCCGGCTCTCTCGGTTCACGTCGAACACCTTCGGAAAGCCGCGGCTCGGAACCGGCGGCGCGCCGCTCCCGCTTCGCAGCGGCGATGCCGGTGCGTAGCCGCGAAAGGGCCGGGCAACGGCGCGCACCCCGTGCGCAGCACCGAGCGGTGCCGGCGCACCCTTCTCGCCGCCACTGTAACCAGTGAGCCCGCTCCACGTAGTGCCGACGGGCGTACGCGGGAGAGCGGCGTCGAAAGGGCGAGCCATGACGACGAGCAGGACGACGACCAGCGAGATGTGGGAACTCCCGGAGAACGCGGCGCAGCGGCTGCCCGCGGGGATCGGGATCGCCGTGCGGGTCGAGCGCGGCACCGTGCTCGTCACGCAGGAGGGCGACCTCGACGACCACGTGCTCGAGCGGGGCGACGAGTTCGTGCTCTCGCGTTCCGGGCTCGCGGTCGCCTGGGCCTTGAGCGAAGCGGCCCTCTCGATTCACCCAGCGGTCCACCGGATGGCGGCGTGAACCTCGTCACGCGACGGATGAAGGCGGCTGTCTCCGGGCGTTACGCACCATGAGGGCGCCTCCGCCCACGACGCTGAGCACCAGAGCGATCGCCGAGAGCGCCACGAGCGGCCACCAGCCCCGCGGCTGGTACTGGAACACCACCCGGTGCCGCCCGGCCGAGACCGCGGCGCCGCGGAACCAACGGTTCACGCGCAACACCTCCGCGGGGGCGCCATCGATCTCGGCGCTCCAGCCCGGCGCGTAGCGCTCGGTGCTCGCGAGGACCGCTCCGCGTCCCGCTGGCACGTCCAGGTCGAGCACGACGCGCTCGGGAGCGAAGGACGTGATCCTCACGCCGCCGTAGGTCCCGGGGCGGACCGGATCGCCGGGGAGCACGGGCCCCCGCCCGTCGACCAGCATCGGCACCGGGGAGTCCGCGTCGACGTTCGAGAGTATCGCCGCCTCCCATCCGGGGGGGGGCGCGGGGGGGGGGGGCGGCCCCCCCCCGCCCGGGGGCGCGGCCCCCCCCGCCCCCCCCCGGCTCTGCACGAGCCCGTCGTTGAAGCCCTGTGCCGTCATCGTGACGTATCCCTCGACGACGGGCAGGCGGAGCACCTGCTGGTAGTTCAGGCACCCGAGCTGGATGCCGAGCGCTTCCTGCTCCGCCGGGAGCAGCCGCCGCGCGGTCGCCGGGATCGCGATCGACGTGCGCTCGAGCTCCGCGATCGCACCCGGGACCGTCCACACCGTCTTCGCCTGGGAGTGGACGTGGATCGCGAGATCCCCAGCGAACAGCAGCGCCACGATCGTCAGGCCGGCCCGCGCCCGCGTCGCGGACGGTGCGCCTGCCGCCCACGCGATCGCCGCGCAGCCGAGCGCGACCACTGCGAGCCCCGGGACGAGGGCGAGCGCCACGACCTCCTGGGTCACGTCGTGGCGTGAGAGCGCGCTCGCGACCCAGACGGCGAGCGCGATCGCGCCGGCGAGCCACGCGACCGCCGCACGCGTGGTCCAGCGTCGGAGCTCGGCGCGCCGGAAGATCGCGGTGAGGCCGGCCCCTGCCGCCGCGGCGAGCGGCAGGATCCAGAAGATCCGGAACCCGGCGTTGTGACGCATGTAGCGCGTCGGAGGCACGAGATCGTACAGCAGGGTCCGTACTCCCGCGGCGCCTCCCAGCGAGACGGCGAACATCAGCGCCGCGAACGCCACGATCCACCACGCCCGTCTCAGGCCGCGCGCGCGGACCCACGCGGCGGCGAGCAGGAGCGCGAGGGCGCCGGCGTACCCGTCGAGCATCGAGACGTCGGAGTCGAAGGTGTCCCGCAGCTCGAGCACCGCGCGCGGAAAGAGCAGAGACACCGCGGCGCGGAGGGTGAATGGGTTCTGATAGTTCGCGACCTCGCGGGGGAGCGGCCCGGCGCGGTCCGTGTACTGGGCCGCGTGGGTGAGGAACGCGTGCAGCACGGGCGCCCAGATCGCGACGAGCACGACCGTCACCACGGCGACGATCGCGGCGGCGCGCGCGAGCGAACGCCAGAGGTCCGCGCCGCGCGCGTCCGAGGCGGCGGCGGCGGCGAACAGCCAGAGGGCGAGCGCGAACACCTGGAAGCTGACGAGCCCCGGATACCCTCCGAGCGCCGAGAGCCCCGCGGCGGCACCGGCGAGCAACGCGAGCCCCCAGGATCGCCGGAACAAGGCGAGGTGCGCGAGGCCGAACGTCCAGGGCAGCCAGCTCGCGGTCACGATCCACGTCGTGTGCTGCGCGTTCCCGACGAAGAACCCCGAGAAGGCGTAGGCGATCGCGGCGACGAGTCCGCCCACGGGCCCGGCGCCGAGGGCGAACGCGAGCAGGAGGGCGCCGAGCCCCGCCCACGCCCAGTGAATGCTCCAGTAGAGAGCGAACCCCTGCGAGGCGGACGGCGCTGCGGGCGCGAGCAGGAGGGCGAGCGGATCGAGGAGCGGCGCCTGCGGATCGGCGTGGAACGGGAGCCCGCAGTTCGTGAACGGATCCCAGAGCGGCGCTCGGCCGTCGAGGAGCGCGTCGCGGGTGAAGGCGAACGCGGGATAGAAGTAGTTGACGGCGTCCCACTTCGGCTCGACCCGCTGCAGCCAGATGGGAGAGAGCAGGGCGGCCGCGTAGACGAGATAGCCGGCGATCGCAGCCGTCCAGAGCGCCGAGCGCCGGCTGAAGGCGGGGAGCGCCCCGCGAGGCTCGTCGCCCCGGCGGTGAGCTCTGCCGCCGCCGCGCGGCGAACGAGGACCGCGCGATCCCCGGCCATCCGGATCCGTGCCGGGCGGGCGCTCGCGACGGGGCTCGGTGCTCATCGGTGCTTCCGCGCGATGCACACGAACTCGTTGTACTTGAACACCCGCCCGACCGCGCGCGGGAAGGGGAACGAGTACCGCTCCGAGAGCTCGAGGCCGGCGCCCTCCAGGACCGTCGCGACCCGGGTGAAGTCCATGAACTCGACGTGGGTCGGGTCCGAGCGGAAGCCCGCCTCCTGCGGCGTGATGGCGACCACGCGCGCGTCCGCACGCAAGAGCGGCAGATACCTGCGGACGAGGGCCTCCGCGTCGCCGAGGTGCAGGTGCTCGAGGACGTGGGACAGGAGCAGCGCGTCGAACCGACCGGCGACCGCGAACGCGGACGCGTCGAGCTCCTCCGGGGTGAACGCGACGAGCCGGCGCGCGCGCGCGATCTCGACCGCCCTCGCGTCGACGTCCACCCCGACGGCAGCGCCGGGCCCGAGATGAGCCAGGTTCCGCCCGATGCCGCAGCCGACCTCGAGGACGAATCCCAGGTTCAGCCGACGAAGGTGCTCCCGGTACGGGCGCTGCACGTCGAGCAGCCGCTTCCACCAGGCCTGCTGGAGCCCCACGAGCCGGTCGGCGTAATCGCCCTTCCGATCGCGCGGCGACTCCAGGCGCGGGTCCGCGGACCTCACCGGTGCTTCCTGAGCGCCGCGTGGAGGAACGTGGCGAGCCCGATCTCGGCGCCGATGGTCATGAGCAGGAGCCCGAGGATGCTCCTGCGCGGCTCGTTGAGGGCCCCGAAGTGCTCGGCGATCCACGAGAAGAGCACGACGGCGTCGATGGCGAACCCGCACGCGAACAGCAGGGCCCCCGCAGCCAGACCCCGCCCCATGGTGAGGTGGCGCGCAAGGCCGGACAGCAGGGCGTTGGGACGCAGCACGCGCCCGCGCGCCACGTCCCGCACCAGGATGGCGCCCAGCAGGCCCTGGAGGCCGATGAGGGCCATCGAGCCGCCGAGGAAGAGGAGGTGGAAGTCGAACGTGCGTCCCAGCAGGTGCACCGGTCCGAAGCTCACCGGGACGGAGAACAGCAGCCCGAGCGCCAGCAACAGGACGCCGGGCACGAACAGCAGCTGATCCGGGGCGTGGAGCAGCATGAACTCGAGGTGACGCCAGCCGTCGCTCCACCTGCGGAGGTGAGGCGGACGTCCGCGGCGGTCCGGGTGCAGCGTGACGGGAACCTCCGCGATGCGGAGCTTCTCGACCGCCGCCTTGATCAGCATCTCGGAGGCGAACTCCATCCCGCCGCTCCGCAGGTCGAGCTGCGAGAACTTGTCGCGGGCGATCGCCCGCATCCCACAGTTGACGTCGCGGATGCCGGTCCCGAACAGGCGGTTCAGGATGAACGTGAGGACGGGAGTGCCGACGCGGCGGTGCATCCAGGGGTTCGCGCCGGGGAGGATGCGCCCCGGAGGCAACCGCGTCCCCATCACGAAGTCGGCGCCCCCGTCGAAGGCCTCCACGAATCGGCCGAGCTCGCCGAAGTCGTACGTGTCGTCCGCGTCCCCCATGACGAGGAGCCGTCCCCGGGCAGCCGCCATGCCATGGCGGAGCGCGTTCCCGTAGCCGCGCTCGGGAACCTTCACGACGCGCGCCCCGAGGCCGGTCGCGACGTCGATGGAGCCATCGGTCGAGCCGTTGTCGGCCACGACGACCTCTCCCTCGAGCCCGAGCGCTGCGAACGCACGCTGCGCCTTCTCGATCACGGTGCCGAGCGTCTTCACCTCGTTCAGGCAGGGGATGACGACGGAGACGTCCAAATCGTTCGTGGGCGCCATGTCGGAGCGCGCCGTGCTTTCTCTTGGGCTCATCGAGATCCCGCTGCGGGTGAGTCGGCTCGCGCAGTGTACCGGACCTCGGCGGCAATGGAATTCACCGCGATCACCTTCGGAGCTGCAGCCGGGCGCCTACCCGCTCGAAGATCCGGGAGTCGCGCAGGTACCGGGTCCATCCAGCCGGCCCGAGCGCGACGAACGATCTCGCCAGCCCGGCGACGTCCAGCCGCTCGCCTCGGTACGCGGCCGCGAGGGCGCTGTTCACCTGGATCGAGAACTCGGCGGCCCGGCGGACCGATCTCGCGCGCCGTGGAGGAACGTCGCGCGCCCAGGCCTCGAGGTGGCGCTCGAGGGCGGCCGACAGCTGCTCCTCGAAGGCACGCCGGGTGCGGTCCCTCGCCATCGTCTGCGAGCCGGGGTGCACCCGGAAGCCGGTGAGGCGTTCGCGGAGGACGCGCACGGGGCCGAGCCGCGCGAGGCGCAGCCAGAAGTCCCAGTCCGCCGTGTACCACAGCGACTCGTCGAGGCCACCGAGGTCCAGGGCGGACGCGCGGTCGAACACCGGCGCGGGGATGGCGAGGAAGTTCTGGACGAGCAGTCGCTCGACGAACGCGCTGGACGGCACCGTCCCCCCCGCGCGGAACGGCGTCCGCCAGGCGCCCAGCGGTGCGCCCCCTGGATCGAGGAACGTGGACGCGTGAACGAGCAGCGGGCCCTCGAAGGTGGCGAGCTCGCGCCGAAGCGCCGCGACGCGCCTGGGGAGCCAGACGTCGTCCTGGTGCAGGAAGCACGCGAACCGGCCGTTCGCGGCCCGCAGCGCCGTGTTCGTTCCCACGACCCAGTTGCCGACGCGCTCGCGGCTGACGACGCGCAGCGCGACGCGCGCGCCGTAGCTCTGGACGACGTCGAGCGTCGCGTCCGTGGAACCGTCGTCCGCGACCACCACCTCGATGTCGTCGGCGGCCTCCCGGCAGACGCTCTCCAGCGCCGCGCCGACGTAAGCGGCGCCGTTGTAGGTCGGCATCACGACCGACAGCCACGGGCGTGAGTCGCGGCTCATTCGCGTGGCAACGCCTCCGCCGTCCGAACTGGACCGAGCTGCCGGCCGATCCGGTGCAGGTCGACGTGGCGAGAGAAGAGGAACGGTACGCCCATCGCGACGACCTGGAGGAGCTGCGCTCCCCACAGCACGTTCGCGAAGGCGAGGCCCTGCGCCCCGGCGAGCGCTCCGGGCGCGACGAGCGAGAGCCCGAGGACCGCAGACGCCTGGAACGTCCCGAGCATCGCGGGTCCGGCGGGGATCATCATCCCCACGGAGAGGACGCCGAGGACCGTGAACGCCTGGAGCGACGAGAGGCCGAATCCGAAGCCCTGCGCCAGCACCGCGATGCTCCATCCGCCGAGCGCCCAGAACACGACGGTCAGGGCGAGGAAACAGGCGAGTCCCCGGCGGCGAGGCAAGCGGCGGAGGCCCTCGACGAAGGTCGTCGCGACGGCGGAGACCCGCGCGGCGACGCGGGGCGAGAGGGGGTCGAGCGCGCGATGCGCGAACCGGATGGCCGCGGCGCCGTTCGCCGCGGCGATCGCGAGGAAGGCGACGGCGCCGGCGAACGCGAAGAAGACGGCCCAGCCGCCGGCGCGCAGCAGGGCGACGCCGGGGGCGGTGCTCGGGAGGAACGGCAAGGTCCCGACGAGCACGAGCGCAGAGAACAAACCATCGACCACGCGCTCCACGATGACGGTCGACAGGGCCGCCGGCAGCGGGACCTCGTGCGGATCGGCGACGAGCGCGGGCCGGACGAGCTCTCCGAGCCGGAGCGGAAGGATCAGCGTCGCCATGAACCCGACCGCGCTCACCGCGTTCACTCGCGCGAAAGGGATGCGCGCGCTCGGCTCGAGCAGCAGGGACCAGCGAGCGGCGCGCAGGAAGTGCGAGGCGACGAGGATCGCCAGGTACGCCGCGAGATACCGCGGGTCGGCCGCGCGGGCGGCTCGCCAGATCGCGCCGAGGTCCCGGTTTCGCAGGGTCAACCAGAGCGCCGCGGCGGACACGGCCAGGCCGGCCGCTACCCGCAGCGAGCGTTCCCACGAGGAGCGCTGCACACCGCCGCTTATAGCAGACCCGCGCGCTGCTCGACGCGCCACGGATAGAACCCGTCCAGCTCGACGCCGCTCCGGCCACGGCAGGGGAGCGGCGCTCTCGATCGAGCGCGATCGGACCGGGTCGAGAACGCCGCATCCCCTCGCTCATCGGCTCGCGGGGAGTGCTTGATGGCGACCGTCCCGTGGGCTACAAGCGCGTCGCCGCTGGCCTTTCGCGCCGCGCGCGGTTAAGGAAGACGACCATGTCCGATCTCGTGAAGGTGACCCTCCCCGACGGCAGCCAGAAGGACGCGCCGCGCGGCACCACCGTCCTCGACTTCGTGAAGACGTCGATCGGGCCCGGGCTCGCCAAGGCCGCCTACTTCGCCAGGCTCGACGGCGAGGCGGTGGACCTCTCGCGCGCGATCGACCGCGACGCGAAGCTCGAGATCGTCACCACGAAGAGCCCCGAGGCGCTCGAGGTCGCGCGCCACGACGCGGCGCACGTCATGGCCTCGGTCGTCCAGAAGCTCTACCCGGGCACCCAGGTCACCATCGGCCCGGCGATCGAGGACGGCTTCTACTACGACTTCGCGCGCGAGACGCCCTTCACGCCGGAGGACCTCGAGAAGATCGAGAAGGCGACCAACGAGGCCATCGCGGCCGACCTCCCGTTCGTCCGCGAGGAGATCTCGATGGACGCTGCGCTCGGGCTCTTCGAGGGGCTGGGAGAGAAGTACAAGGTCGAGATCGTGAAGGACATCGCCGCGCGCGGGGCGAAGACGCTGACGCTCTACCGCCACGGCGACTGGGTCGACTTCTGCCTCGGCCCGCACGGTCCGTCGACGAAGCGCATCGGCGTCGTGAAGCTCCTCAACGTCGCGGGGGCGTACTGGCGCGGCGACGCGCGGAACGCGATGCTCCAGCGCATCTACGGCACCGCCTTCTTCGACAAGAAGGAGCTCGAGGCGCACCTCGCGAAGCTCGAGGAGGTGCGGAAGCGCGACCACCGCAAGCTCGGGCCCGCGCTCGGCCTGTTCGCGTTCCACGAGGTCGCGCCCGGCGCGGCGTTCTGGCTGCCGAACGGGACCACGCTCTACAACGTCCTCGAGGACGCGATGCGGCGCCTCGTGACGAAGGGCGGGTACCAGGAGGTGAAGACGCCGCTCCTCTTCAACAAGCGGCTGTGGGAGCAGAGCGGCCACTGGGGCGTCTACCGCGAGAACATGTTCCTCGTGTTCGACAAGGAGTCGGACCCGGCGCTCCCCGTCGACGAGCGGCTCTCGATGAGCCTCAAGCCGATGAACTGCCCCTCGCACCACCTGCTCTACAAGATGGGGAAGCGCTCGTACCGCGAGCTCCCCATCCGCTACTTCACGGTGGACACGCTGCACCGGAACGAGCTCTCCGGCTCGCTCGGCGGGCTCACCCGCGTCCGGCAGTTCGCGCAGGACGACGCGCACCTCTACCTCATGGAGTCGCAGATCCCGGAGGAGGTCAGCCGGATCGTCGAGCTCATGAAGACGGTGTACGGCGCGTTCGGGCTCGAGTTCTCGCTGCTCTTCTCGACCCGCCCGCTGAAGCCCGAGGACCGGATCGGCGACGACGCGCTCTGGGACAAGGCGGAGGGCGCGCTCCGCGCCGCGCTCGACAAGATGGGCCTGCCCTGGGAGCTGAACCCGGGCGACGGCGCGTTCTACGGCCCGAAGATCGACTTCGTCGTGACCGACTCGCTCGGCCGCAAGTGGCAGACCTGCACGATCCAGCTCGACTACGCGGCGCCGGAGCGGTTCGACCTCACCTACGTCGGCGACGACAACCACGAGCACCGGCCGGTCGTCATCCACCGCGCGGTGTACGGCTCCTTCGAGCGCTTCATCGCCATCCTCACCGAGCACTACGCCGGCGTCTTCCCGGCCTGGCTCGCGCCGGTGCAGGCGCGCGTCGTGACGGTCTCGGACCGGTTCGACGCCTGGGCGCGCGAGGTCCAGGCGAAGCTCGCGGCCCAGGGCTGGCGCGTCGAGCTCGACGAGTCCTCCGACAAGCTCGGCGCCAAGATCCGCAACGCGCAGCTCGCGAAGATCCCCTTCTCGCTCGTCATCGGCGAGAAGGAGGTCGAGGCGAAGGGCGTCGCGCCCCGCCGCCACGGCGGCGAGGATCTCAAGACCATGTCGCTCGACGCGTTCGAGGCGCTGCTGCGCCGCGAGGCGACGCCGCCGTACTAGGCGACGGCCGGCGATTCGAGAATCACTTCGGGTGATTCGCGAATCACGCCGTCGTTTGGCGATCATCCGAGCGTCCACGCGGAGTGACGGGCTCGAGGCCCATCGCGTCGTGCTCGCCCTTCGATCAGCGATCGTGCGCCCGCTCCTTCGCAGGGAGCGCGGCGGCCCGCCGTGCGCGTCGCGCCCCGCTTGACAGGTCCGCTCGCGGATCGATAGGCTCGTTTTTCTGATGTTCCTCGTACGCGCGCACCGACTTCTTAGCCTGGCGGGAGAGGTATCCCGGTCAGGCTAACGCCGCGCCGCGACCTCTTCCGCCGAACCGGCCGGAGAGGTTGCCCCCGACAGGCGACGTTCTCCGGCCCCAACGAAACAGGAGCCAGGAGACCGCATGTCGACAGATTCCCCCGAACAACGGACCGTTTCTTCCCAAGCCAGCACGAGCTCAGCCGCCGATCGTTCCCACCGCAGCTCAGAAGCGAGCAAACCCCAGGGTTCCCGTCGCGAGGGCGGCGGAGAAAGCGTTGCCGTGAGAGACGCCGACAGGGTCATCATCTTCGACACCACGCTGCGCGACGGCGAGCAGTCGCCCGGGGCGTCGATGAACCTGGGGCAGAAGCTCCAGGTCGCGCGGGCCCTGCGGGATCTGGGCGTCGACGTCATCGAGGCCGGGTTCGCGGCCGCCTCGCCGGGGGATCTCGAGGCCATCCAGGCCGTATCGCGCGAGGTCGAGGGCCCCAGCATCGCGAGCCTCGCCCGCTGCACGCGGGGCGACATCGACGCCGCGTGGAAGGGCCTGCAGGACGCCCCGCGCCGCCGCTGCCACGTGTTCCTGGCCACCTCGCCCATCCACCGTGACTTCAAGCTGAAGCTCGCGAAGGACGAGATCATCCGCCGCGCGGTGGACGGCGTGAAGCTCGCGCGCGAGCGCTTCGACGACGTCGAGTTCTCCACCGAGGACGCCGCCCGCACGGAGCTCGAGTTCCTCGCCGAGGTGGTCGAGCGCGTGATCGAGGCGGGCGCCGGCACGGTGAACATCCCGGACACGGTGGGGTACGCGCTGCCGACCACCTACGCGGACACCCTCCGTTACCTGAAGCAGCACGTGCGCGGCATCGACGGCGTGATCATGTCGGTGCACTGCCACAACGACCTGGGCCTCGCGGTGGCCAACAGCCTCGCGGGCGTCATGGCGGGGGCGCGCCAGGTCGAGTGCACCATCAACGGCATCGGCGAGCGCGCCGGGAACGCCTCCCTCGAGGAGGTCGTGATGGCGTTCCGCACCCGGCAGGACGTCCTCGGCGTGCGCACGGGCGTGAAGACGGAGCGCCTCTACCCGACGAGCAGGCTGGTCTCCCAGGTGACCGGCCTCCACGTGCAGCGCAACAAGGCGATCGTCGGCCAGAACGCGTTCGCCCACGAGGCCGGCATCCACCAGCACGGGATGCTCACCCACCGTGAGACCTACGAGATCATGCGCCCCGAGGAGGTCGGCTTCACGAAGAGCCAGCTCGTCCTCGGCAAGCACTCGGGCCGGCACGCGCTGAAGGAGCGGCTCGTGGCGCTCGGCTACGTGCTCGAGGACGCCGCGGTGGACAAGGTCTTCCAGGACTTCAAGGTCCTCGCCGACAAGAAGAAGGACATCTACGACGCCGACATCGAGGCGCTCGTCGTCCACGGCCAGATGCTCGCCCAGGGCGGCCGCGCCTGGGAGCTCGAGGCGCTGTCGACGACCTCCGGCACGGGCACGCTCCCGGTCGCCTCGATCGCGCTCCGCTCCCGCGGCGGCGAGCAGCGCCGCGAGGCGGCCACCGGCGACGGGCCGGTCGACGCCGTCTACCGCGCCATCGAGAAGATCACCGGCATCCCGGTGAAGCTGCGCGACTACCAGATCGTGAGCGTCTCGACGGGCGAGGACGCGCAGGGCGAGGTGTCGATCGAGGTCGAGCACGCGTCCGGCGTCTACCGCGGCCGGGCGCTCTCGACCGACATCGTCGAGGGGTCGGCGCGCGCGTTCCTCGACGTCGTGAACCGCATCGCGCTGAAGACGCCGGCGACCGACGAGGCCCGCCGCGAGGAGATGGGTACCGTCTGATGACCGCCGCCACCGACGCGCGCCGCACGCGCACGCTGTTCGAGAAGGTCTGGGACGCCCACGTCGTCCGCGCCGAGACGCCGGAGACGCCCGCCGTCCTCTACGTCGACCTCCACCTCATGCACGAGGTGACGAGCCCGCAGGCGTTCTCCATGCTGCGGGAGCGGAGCCTCAAGGTCCGGCGCCCCGACCGCACGCTCGCCACCACCGACCACTCCACCCCGACGCTCCCGCGGCTGCCCGACGGCCGCTGGCCGTTCTACGACGCGCAGAACGAGGCCCAGGTCGCGCAGATCGAGCGGAACGCGCGCGACTTCGGCGTGGAGCTCCACGGCCTCGGCGATCCGCAGCAGGGCGTCGTGCACGTCTTCGGGCCGGAGATGGGGGCGACGCAGCCGGGCATGACGGTGGTCTGCGGCGACAGCCACACCGCCACCCACGGCGCCTTCGGCGCGCTCGCCTTCGGCATCGGGACGTCCGAGGTCGGCCACGTCCTCGCGACGCAGTGCCTCCTCCAGCGCAAGCCGCGCTCGCTCGCCATCCGCGTGGAGGGGGCCCTGCAGCCGGGCGTCACCGCGAAGGACCTCGTCCTCGCGATCATCGCCCAGATCGGCGTGGGCGGCGGCACGGGGCACGTGATGGAGTTCACGGGCCCGGCGGTGCGCGCGCTCACCATGGAAGGGCGCATGACCCTCTGCAACATGGCGATCGAGGGCGGCGCCCGGGCCGGGATGATCGCGCCCGACGACGTCACGTTCCAGTGGCTCGCCGGGAAGCCCCGCGTCCCGCAGGGCGCCGCGTTCGAGGCGGCGGTGGCGCGCTGGCGACAGCTCCCGACGGACGACGGCGCGGTCTACGACCGGGAGGTGACGGTGGACGTCTCGCGCCTCGAGCCGATGGTCACCTTCGGCACGAACCCGGCGCAGGGCATCCCCGTCACCGGGCGCATCCCGGATCCGGGGGCAGAGAAGGATCCCGCCGCGCGCGCGACGCTCGAGAGCGCGCTCCGCTACATGGCGCTCACGCCGGGGAAGCCCATCCTCGGGCAGAAGATCGACGTGGTGTTCGTGGGGAGCTGCACGAACGGCCGGCTCGAGGATCTGCGCGAGGCGGCGAGGGTGATGCGCGGCCGCAAGGTGAGGACGCGGACGCTCGTCGTGGCGGGCTCCCACGCCGTGAAGAAGGCGGCGGAGGCGGAGGGGCTCGACCGGATCTTCCGCGACGCGGGCGCCGAGTGGCGCGAGCCGGGCTGCTCGATGTGCCTCGCCATGAACGGCGACATGCTCGAGCCCGGCCAGTACTGCGTCTCGACGTCGAACCGGAACTTCGAGGGGCGCCAGGGGCCCGGCGGGCGGACGCTGCTCGCGAGCCCGGCGACGGCGGCGGCGGCGGCGGTGTCCGGCGCGGTCGCCGATCCGCGGCGGCTGGTGGAGGGCTAGGACCATGGAACCGATCCGCACCATCGAGAGCCGCACGGTCGTCATCCCGCGCGAGAACATCGACACCGATCAGATCATCCCGGGGCGCTTCCTCAAGGTCACCGACAAGCAGGGGCTCGGGAAGGCGCTCTTCTCCGACTGGCGCTACGACGCCGGCGGGAAGCCGCGGCCCGAGTTCGTGCTGAACCTCCCCGAGGCGCAGGGCTGCACCGTCCTCGTCGCGGGCGACAACTTCGGCTGCGGCTCGTCGCGCGAGCACGCGCCGTGGGCGCTCGTCGACCACGGCATCCGCGCGGTCGTCTCGACGCGCATCGCCGACATCTTCCGCAACAACGCCCTCAAGAACGGGCTCGTCCCGGTCGTGCTCGATCCCGCGAGCCACGCGAAGCTGCTCGCGGCGCCGGGCGCGAAGGTCCGCATCGACATCTCCTCGCAGACGGTCGCGCTGCCCGACGGCACGACCGCCTCGTTCCCCCTCGACGGGTTCGCGAAGTACTGCCTGCTGAACGGCGTCGACGAGCTCGGCTTCCTGCTCTCGCAGGAGGAGGCCATCGCGGCGTTCGAGTCGAAGGTATAGCGGCGGGCGCCTCGCCCCGGCGCTCGCCGGGGCGGGGAGGGCCCGCCGTCTCCGTCTCGCGAGCTGCGGTCTCACACGGAACGTAAAGCGCTTCACGAGGAAGACATGGCCAAGGAGAAGATCACGGGCGCGATGGCGGTTCGCCGCGCGCTCGAGGCCGAGGGCGTCGACTACGTCTTCGGCATGCCCGGCGGGACGATCCTGCCGATCTACGACGCGATGTGGGGGTGCGAGCGCCCGAAGCAGGTGCTCATCCGCCACGAGCAGGTGGGCGGGCACGCGGCGGAGGGGTACGCGCACGCGACCGGGAAGGTCGGCGTGTGCTTCGGGACGTCCGGCCCCGGCGCGACGAACCTCGTCACCGCGATCGCCGACGCGTACATGGACTCGGTCCCGCTCGTCGCCATCACGGGCAACGTCGCGACCTCGCTCATCGGGTCCGACGCCTTCCAGGAGGCGGACATCACGGGCATCACGATGCCCATCACGAAGCACAACTGGCTCGTGACCGACGTGCACGACCTGCCGCGCATCCTCAAGGAGGCGTTCTACGTCGCGCGCACCGGGCGGCCGGGCCCGGTGCTCGTGGACATCCCGAAGGACATCCAGAACACCGAGTTCGAGTTCGAGTACCCGGAGACCGTCGAGATCCCCGGCTACCACCCGCCCGTGCGCGAGGAGCCGCGGCTCAAGGACGCCGCGGTGCTCATCCGCGGCGCGACGCGCCCGATCATCTACCTCGGCGGCGGCGTCCGGATCTCGGACGCGCACAAGGAGGTCTCGGCCTTCGCGGAGCTCGTGGGGGCGCCGGTCGTCACGACCGTGCACGGGAAGGGCGCCTTCCCCGAGACGAGCTCGCAGTGCCTCGGCATGTTCGGCATGCACGGCTCGCGGTACGCGAACTACGCCGTTCAGTACTCGGACCTCATCATCGCGCTCGGCGCGCGCTTCGACGACCGCGTCACGGGCAAGCTCTCGACCTTCGCGCCCGAGGCGAAGATCGTCCACCTCGACATCGACCCCGCCGAGATCTCGAAGCTCGTCACCGCGACGGTCCCGCTCGTCGGCGACCTGAGGCGGCTCCTGCCGCAGCTCACCGACGAGGTGCGCCGCGCGGAGGCCGCGCACGGCAAGCCCGACCTCTCGGCGTGGTGGAAGCGGATCGACGAGTGGAGGAAGAAGTACCCGCTCAAGTACGAGCAGGACGGGCAGAAGTACCTGCTCCCGCAGTACGTCGTCGACACGCTCTGGAAGAAGACGGGCGGTAAGGCCATCGTCACGACCGGCGTCGGCGAGCACCAGATGTTCGCGGCGCAGTGGTGGCGGACCTCCGAGCCGCGCCAGTTCATCACCTCGGGCGGCCTCGGCACGATGGGCTTCTGCCTCCCGTCGGCGATCGGCGCCCAGCTCGGCCGGCCCGGCGAGCTCGTGATCGGCATCGACGGCGACGGCTCGTTCCAGATGACGCTGCAGGACCTCGCGACCGCGGTGGACCTCGAGCTGCCGATCAAGATCTTCGTCCTCAACAACCTGTTCCTCGGCATGGTCCGGCAGTGGCAGGAGCTCTTCTACGAGCGCCGCTTCGCGCAGACGCCGCTCACGGATCGCCCCGATCTCGTGAAGCTCGCGGACGCGTACGGCTGCCTCGGGCTCCGCGCGCGCACGCCCGAGGAGCTGGACCAGGTCATCGATCAGGCGCTCGCGAACTCGAAGGGCCCGACCATCGTCGACGTCCGGGTCCGCCGTCAGGAGAAGGTGTTCCCGATGGTGCCGGCCGGCGCCCCCTTGAACGACATGATCGACGGCGGAGGTGACTAGGATGGAACGCACCGAAGAGAAGCCCAACGGGTCCACCCACACCATCAGCCTCCTCGTCGAGAACAAGCCGGGCGTGCTCCACCGCATCTCCGGCCTCTTCTCGCGGCGCGGGTACAACATCGCGAGCCTCACCGTCGGACCGACGGAGCGGCCCGAGTACTCGCGCATGACCATCGTCGTGCGCCTGGGCTCGAAGACCGTCGAGCAGGTGGTGCGGCAGGTCCAGAAGCTCGTCCCCGTCGTCGAGGTCCGCGAGCTCTCGGCGGCGGACCTCATCGAGCGCGAGCTCATGCTCGTGAAGATCCACACCCCGGAGCGCAACCACGCCGAGCTCCGGGCGCTCGCCGAGACCTACGAGGCGACCATCGTGGACGTCTCGCCCGACGCGCTCGTCGTCGAGGCGAGCGGCAACGCCGGGAAGCTCGACGCGCTCGAGGACCGGCTGCGCCCCTTCGGAATCCAGGAGATCTGCCGCTCCGGACGCATCGCCCTCGAGCGCGGTTTCAAGACGCTCGCTCCCCCCAATCTCAAGTAGCGAGGAACCCAGAATGGCTGCCACCATCTATTACGACAAGGACGCGAACCTCGACCTGCTCAAGAAGCGCAAGGTCGCCGTGATCGGCTACGGCTCGCAGGGCCACGCCCACGCGCTCAACCTCCGCGACTCCGGGGTCGACGTCCGCGTCGGCCTCGGCGCGGGCTCGCGCTCGAAGGCGAAGGCCGAGGGCGCCGGGCTGCGCGTCGTCTCCGTGGCGGAGGCCGCCCGCGAGGCCGACGTCATCATGGTCCTCATCCCGGACCAGACGCAGAAGAAGGTCTACGACGAGGAGATCGCGCAGCACATGACGAAGGGGAAGGCGCTCCTCTTCGCGCACGGGTTCAACGTGCACTTCGGCCAGATCCGCGCCGCCGAGGGCGTGGACGTGCTCCTCGTCGCGCCGAAGGGGCCGGGCCACATGGTGCGCCGGCAGTACCAGGACGGCCGCGGCATCCCCGGCCTCATCGCCGTCCACCAGGACGCGAGCGGCCAGGCCAAGGCCGTCGGGCTCGCGTACGCGCGGGGGATCGGCTGCACGCGCGCCGGCGTCCTCGAGACGACCTTCAAGGAGGAGACGGAGACCGACCTGTTCGGCGAGCAGGCGGTCCTCTGCGGCGGCGCCTCGGCGCTCGTGAAGGCGGGCTTCGAGGTGCTCACCGAGGCGGGCTACCAGCCGGAGAGCGCCTACTTCGAGTGTCTGCACGAGCTGAAGCTCATCGTCGACCTGATGTACGAGGGTGGGCTCGCCTGGATGCGTCACTCCATCTCGGACACCGCCGAGTACGGCGACTACACCCGCGGCCCGCGCGTGGTGACGAGCCAGACGAAGGAGGAGATGCGGAAGATCCTGCGCGAGATCCAGAGCGGCCAGTTCGCGAAGGAGTTCATCATCGAGAACCAGGTCGGGCGGCCCATGTTCGACAAGATGCGCGAGGCCGAGGCCCAGCATCCCATCGAGGAGGTGGGCAAGCGCCTGCGCGACATGATGAGCTGGATCCGCGAGGCCAAGAAGGACTCCTCGGACCCCAACGCGAGGTAGGGGAGGGTGGGCGCCGGGCGCGGCGGCGGGTCCCTCCCTCGCCGTCGCGGCCCCGGCGCACCGCCGCGTTTGACTTCGCTCGTGAAATCCTTATCCTACAGCGTCTTTTCGGCCCCGCTCCCGGGGCCTCGTCCTTTGAGGCCACCTGGGGAGCGACGGCGACCGTAGTGGAGGAGCATGGCGATCCAGCAGCGAGACAGCCGAGGGGGAGGGAACCGGGACGCGCGCACCAACCGCCGCATCAAGGCGCGTGAGGTCCGTGCGATCGGTCCCGAAGGCGAGCAGCTCGGTGTGCTTCCGATCGAGCAGGCATTGGCGCGGGCGCAGGAGCTGGGGATGGACCTCGTCGAGGTCAGCCCCATGGCCAAGCCGCCAGTCTGCAAGATCATGGACTACGGCAAGTTCAAGTACCTCGAGAAGAAGAAGCAGAACGAGGCCAAGAAGAAGCAGGTCGTCGTCCAGCTCAAGGAAGTGAAGCTCCGCCCGCGCACCGAGGAGCACGACTACGCGACCAAGATCAAGAAGGTCCGCGAGTTCCTCGCCGAGTCGAACAAGGCGCGCATCACGGTGACCTTCCGCGGCCGCGAGATGTCGCACCGCGAGCTCGGGCAGAAGGTGCTCCAGCGGATCATCGAGGACCTGCGCGAGGTGGCGGTGATCGAGGCGGCGCCCCGCATGGAAGGGCGCCAGATGTTCATGATCCTCGCCCCGAACCCGAGGATGCTCCAGGCCCAGCGCGACCGCGCCAAGGCCGCCGCCCAGGCCGGTCCGGCCGCCGGGGCGCAGCCCGGCGAGGCCCCCGCGCCCGCCCCTCAGCCCGCGCCGCCCCCGGCGG
>NZ_JALCZC010000089.1:0-17342 GCF_022690805.1 Anaeromyxobacter sp. SG66 | reverse complement strand
GGCTCCTCGACGGTCCCGCCGCGGCGAGCGCCGCCGAGGCCCTCGCGAGGAGCGGCGCGCCCGGGGCGGCGGCGCCCCTCGCGGCCTACCTCGCCCGTCCCGACGCTCCGGCGCGAGCGCAGGCGATCGACGCGCTCGCCGCCCTCGGCGCCCGCGACGCGGCGCCCGTCATCGCCGCGCAGCTCACGAACGATCGTCCCGAGGTCCGCGCCGCCGCAGCGCGCGCGCTGGGGAAGCTCGCCTACGAGCCCGCCTCCGGGCGGCTCGAGGCGCTGCGGAGCGACTATTACGGCCGGGTCCGCCGCGCCGCGGTCGAGGCGCTCGCGAAGCTCCCGTCGGGCGCGCCGCGCCCCCGGCCGTAGACCTGGCCTCGCGAACGGCGCGCCCGGCGGTCCGCCGCCGGCGGGCCGGGGACGCAGCTCCACGCTGCCCCGTCAGATCCCGGGCGCCATCGTCGTCGGCAGCACCGGCCTCTGCTGCCCGAACCGCGTCCGGAGCGCGGCGCCGAAGGTGACGAGGGCGGCGGCGATCCAGACGAGCCCGCCGAGGAACGGCACGGCCGTCACCAGCACGACGATCGCGGTGCCGATCGCGAGCTGCAGGACCCACGCGCTGCGCTGCTGCGGGAGCGGGATCGAGCGGCCGACGTGGATGGCGAGGGACGTGAACCCGAGCACCCCGGCCGCGAGGACGAGCAGGGCGAGCACCGCGACGAGCGGGATGCCGATGATGGTCACCACGAGCAGGAGCGCGAGGACCGGCGTCGCGACGAGGCCGAGCAGGCCCGTGAGGATCGACTTCCACGGGCTCGCGAGCATCGCCTCGGCGACGGCGTCGACGCGGCGCGGGAAGAGCGCGACCACGAGGAGCCCGAGCGCGAAGAAGAGGGCGAACTTCGCGAGCACCTGGCCGACGGACCAGAGCACCGACTCGCGGCCACCGAAGAGGAGGCTCGATCCGAACATCCCGCCGATCCCCGGGAGCCCGGGGACCGAGACGCTCGTCTGGTCGCCCCCGATGGTCGCGTGCGGATCGGGCTTCACGGACCCGCCGACGGCGGTCGCGTTCCGCTCCACCACCGCGCCCGGGCCGAGCTCGACGCTCCCCAGCACGGCCGTCACCTCCCTCGCGGTGGCGCCGGCCTCGAGCTTCACGCCGCCGAGCACCGCGACGACGTTGCGCGCGGTCGAGCCCGGCTCGAGGCGCACGTTCCCGCGGATGGCGACGACGTCGCGGACCTCCTCGCCCGGGTGGATCGTGACGTCGCCGTTCTCGACGCGGTCGCGGGCGTCCTGCCCGGTCTCGCGCCCGTCGTCCCACTCGCGCCTGGCGTCGCGGATGGCGCGCTCGGCCGTGCGGCGCGCCTCCGCGCCGATGCCGGCGAACCCGCCGAGGGGCTGCGCACGCACCACCACGACGCCGCCCTGCAGCTCCGCCGCGAGCCCGGCCTGATCGAGCACCGCCCGCAGCGCCTCCTCCACCGGCGTCGCGTTGAACACCCCGGACACCTCGCCGCGGACGCCCGGCGGGATGACGATGGAGAGCCCACCCGCGGCGGCGACCTGCCGGAGCGCGTCGTCGACGTCGGTCTCCTCGAACTCGCCCGTGAAGCGCTTCCCGCTCGGCTTCTCGAACCCCACGAGCGTGGGCTGCCGCGCGACGGGGCCGCTCGACGGCGCGACCACGACCGTGTTGCGCCGGCGCGACGCCTCGAGGAGCGTGCCGCTCAGGGCGGCGCGCAGCGCGTCCTCGACCGGCACGTCGCGGAGCTTCAGGACGAGCTGGATGTTGCCGGTCCGACCCGTGTTGAGGACGAGGTTCCAGCCCGCCGCGTCGGCGATCTTCTCGAGCGCGTCGTCGAGGGAGACCGTGTCCGAGATCGTGACGTGCTTGCCGGACGGCTCGGCGGGCCACTCGCCGACGAGCGGATCGGCGGCGCCGGTCGGCGGCGGGAGCGCGGGGAGGGGCGGAGTGGGGCGTGCCGACGGACGGGCCGGGGGCCTCGGCGCCGCGCCGGGACGGGCCGGCACCGGCGGCGCCGGGAGCTCGGCGCCGGGGCGGGCGGCGGCCGGCGGGGGAGGCGCGGAGGGCGTCTCCGGGGAGGGCTGGAAGACCAGGGCGGCGAGCAGGAGCGCGAGCATGGGGGTCTCCATCAGGCGACCTCGGCCCGCGCCTCGGGCGCGGGCATCAGGCGCGCGAGGGCGACGAGGAGGGGGATCGCGACGACGGCCGCGACGAGGATGATCTGCAGGCGGAAGACGCCGACGAGCGCCGGGAGGAACCCGGCGCCGACGCGGACGGCGAGCGCGACGTCACCGAGCCGCTCGGCGACGCCGGAGACGGAGGGCGCCCAGGCCCGGGCGCCGGCCGCGACGAACGCGACGATCGTCGCGAGGGCGACGCCGGCGAGGATGCCGAGCGCCCAGCGCCGCTCGCGGGCGGCGGCGCGCTCGGCCGCGTCGATGCGGGCGAGGACGCCCACCGTGAAGTCGGCGGGGAGCGGGGGGACCTCGAGGTCCTCGAGCGCGATCGCGAGCATCCGGTACGACTCGACCGCCGCCTGGCACTCGGGGCACTCCGCCACGTGCCGCTCGACCGAGGCCGTCTCGGGCTCGAGCAGCGCGCCGTCGACCATCCGCTGGGCCTGGGCGTCCGTGAGGTGTCCGTCGAAGAGGCTCATCGCAGGTTCTCCGCGCCCGGCTCCGCGAGCGCTTCCTTGAGGCGGGCGCGCGCGCGGTGGAGCCAGGTCATCACGGTGCCGAGGGGGACGTCGAGCGTGGCCGCGATCTCCTTGTAGGAGAGGTGCTCGACGTGGAAGAGGTGCACGACCTCGCGGTAGTTCTGGGGCAGCGCCGCGACCGCCGCCTCGAGCGCGCCCGCGAGTTGGCGCCGCTCGAGCGCGTCGTCGGCACGGACGGCGGCCGGATCGGCGAGCTCGCGCGGCGCGCCCTCGTCCGGCTCGGCGTCGAGCTCGACGCGCTGGGTGTCCGGCAGGCGCCGGCGCAGGACGTCGAGGCAGTGGTTGCGCGCGATGCGGAGCACCCACGGGACGAACGGCTGGGCGGCGTCATAGGTGGAGAGCGCCGCGTAGGCGCGCGCGAAGGCCTCCTGGGCGGCGTCGCGCGCCTCCTCGGGCTCGCGCAGCAGGCGGAAGCAGAGCCCGTACACGGCGCGCTTGTGCGCGTCGACGAGCTGGCCGAAGGCCTTGCGGTCGCCCTTCGCGGCCGAGCGCGTCAGGGCGGCCTCGCCGGTCACCACCGGTGGCGCCAACGAGCGCTCCTCCACCTGCCACGAGAGGGCGAAACCTAGATCGGCGAGCGCCGCGGCCGCAATCATGAAGAACCCTACGGATCGCGCGGGTTTCTATTTCGCGCAGGCCCGCCCGGGCGGGTGGTGGGCGCGCCTCCGGGCGTCCTCCCGGTAAACCTCAGTCGATCCGGACGCTTGCGTTCAGACGAGCCCGAGCGCTCGCTCTCCGAGCAGGATCGCGAAGGACACGGTGAGCGTCGCGGCCGTGACCAGCGCGCCGATCCGGAAGAAGCGCCAGAAGCCGATGCCCGCCCGGGAGCCCGCCAGCTCCAGGACGATCAGGTTCGCGACCGATCCGAGCACCGTCAGGTTGCCGGCGAGCGTGGCGGCGAGCGCGGTCGCGAGCCACGCCAGGCGCGGCTCGGCGAGCCGCGGGATCCACTCGCCCGCGAGCAGCACGAACGGGACGTTCGAGACGACCTGCGACGCCCCGACCGTGAAGAGCGAGAACACGGCCGACTGCCGGACGGCGTCATGGCCGAGCGCGGGGACGATGAGGTCGAACATCCGCGACGCGATGCCCGCCTTCCCGATCCCGGCCACCACGACGAAGAGCCCCGCGAAGAACACGAGCAGCGGCCAGTCGACGCGCTGGAGCGCCTCGCGCGGCGCGCGCCCGGCGACGGCCATGCAGAGCGCGGCGGCGAAGAGCGCGGTCCAGGCGAGGGGGAAGCCCGCCAGGAAGCCCGCCACCGCGAGGGCGGTGGCGAGGAGGGCGCGGGCGAGGAGCGGCCTGTCGAGCTCGGGGGCCGCGACCCGGGTCGGCGCGAGCACGCGGCGCGGCAGGTCCTCGCGGAAGACGCGCTCGAGGACGAGCGCGACGACGACGAGCGACGCGAGCGCCGGGAGCGCGAGCGCGGCCGCGAAGCGGGCGTAGGAGATCCCCGACAGCGTCCCGACGATCATGTTCTGCGGGTTGCCGGTCAGGGTCGCGACCGAGCCCGCGTTCGAGCCGAAGGCGAGCGCGAGCAGGTACGGCAGGGGCGGGAGCTCGGCGTCCTCGACGACCGAGAGCACGATGGGCGTGACCATCACGCACACCGTGTCGTTCACGAGCAGCACCGAGAGGGTCCCCGCGGCGAAGACGACCGCCCACAGGAGCGACCTCGGCGTGCGGACCGCGCCGAGGATCCGGAAGCTCGTCCAGCGGAAGAAGCGCGCCTCCGCGAGATACGCCGAGAGGAGCATCATCCCGAGCAGCAGGCCGAGGGTGTCCCCGTTCACCGCGCCGCCCGCCTCGCCGGGCGTCAGGACGCCGGAGGCGACCATCAGCACGGCACCGAGCAGCGCCGCGGCCGGCCGATCGAGCGACAGGAACGGCAGGCGACCCGCGGCGACCGCCACGTACGTCACGGAGAACACGGCGACGGCGGCGACCACGGCACGTACTTACCACGGGAGTCCCCCGCCGGGTCGAGGCGAGGCCCCGCGCGAACTCGCTCGGCGCGCCACGCAAGGGCTACATTGCTGCCGTGCCCCCCGATCTCCCGATCGTCCTGGACGGCAGCACCGGCGAGGGCGGCGGCCAGATCCTCCGCACCGCGCTCTCGGTCTCCGCGATCACCGGGAAGCCGTTCGCGATCGATCGGATCCGCGCGAACCGCGAGAAGCCGGGCCTCCGCCCGCAGCACCGCGAGGCCGCCCGGGCGGTCGCGCGCCTGTGCGACGCGCGGCTCGCCGGCGACGAGGTCGGCTCGGAGCGGCTCGAGTTCCACCCGCGGCGGCCGGTGCAGGCGGGCGACTGGGCGTTCGACATCGGCACCGCCGGCTCGACTCCGCTCCTCTTCCAGACCGTGTGCTGGCCGCTCGCGCTCGCGGGCAAGAGCTCGACGCTCACGCTCCGCGGCGGCACGCACCAGGACCACGCGCCGAGCTTCCACTACCTCGCGCTCGTGTGGGCGCCGGCCGTCGCGCGGCTCGGGTTCCGGTTCGAGCTCGCGCTCCAGGCCGCGGGGTTCTACCCGGAGGGCGGCGGCGAGTTCACCGCGCGGGTGGAGCCGGCCCACCCGATGCCCCCGCTCGACCTGCGTCACCGGGGGACCCTGCAGGACGTCGAGGTCGTCTCGATGGTCTGCGGCCTCGGGTTCGACGTCGCCGAGCGGCAGGCGGCGCGCGCGCTGCGGCTCCTGCGCGAGGCGGGCATCGCCGCGCAGGCGGAGCGGGTGCCCATGCCTTCGCGCGCGTCGCGCGGGGGCCACGTGCTCGTCGTCTCCACCTTCCAGCGCGCCCGGGCCGGCCACGGGGCGGTGAGCGCGCGCGAGCGCTCCCCGGAGCAGATCGCGGAGGAGGCGGTGGGCGGCTTCCGCGCGTACCTCACGGGCGGGGCCGCAGTGGACCGCCACCTCGGGGATCAGCTCCTGCTCCCCGCGGCGCTCCTCGCCGCCGGGCTCGTGCCGTCGCCGCCAGGCATCGTCCCGGTCACGCGCTACACCGTGGACGGAGTGACGAAGCACCTCACCACGAACGCCGCGATCATCCGGCGCTTCCTCGACGTCGAGATCGCCATCGTCGAGGGTCAGGAGGGGGAGGGCGAGGTGCGGGTGCAGCCCGCCGGCGGCGCGGCCGAGGTCGTGCCCCTCACCTCGGGGTAGCGCGAGCCCCGGCGCGCCTCACGCGGGCAGCGCCTCGGTCACTCGCGCGCGGTCGCCGCGGCCCGCGACGGCGAGGCCGAGCGCGATCGCCGCCGCCCCGACCCAGCCCATGGGCCCGAGCCGCTCGCCGAGCACGCCCACGCCCAGGACCGCGGCGGTGAGGGGCTCCGCGAGCGTGAGCGTCACCACGGTGGGCACGGCCAGCCGGCGCAATCCCTTGCCGTAGAGCCAGTACGCCAGGCCCACGGTGAGCACGCCGAGGTGCAGCGCCATCGCGCTCCCCCGCGGGCTGGCGAGCCAGGCCATCGGCTCGCGCGAGAGGAGCGGCGCCATGAGCAGCGCCCCCACCCCGAAGACCCCGGCCATCGCCTGCGCGGGGTGGAGGCCGGCGTCCATCGCGTGCTTCGCGGCCTGCGCGTAGACGGCGTAGCTGAGGCCGGCGCCCAGCATGAGGCAGAGCCCCACCGCGTCCGGAGGCGCGCCGTCCGCCGCGCCGTGGGCGGCGAGCAGCGCGGCCCCGGCGACGGTGAGCCCGGTCCCGAGCACCCACGCGCGCGAGAGCGCGCCGGCCCTTCGCGTCAGGTGGAAGAGCCCCGCGAACACCGGGCCGCTCCCGATGCCCACGATCGTCCCCAGCGTCACGCCCGTGCGGCGAAGGCCCGCGAACCAGGCAAGCTGGTACGCGGCCACCGCGACCCCGCCGATCGCGAGGGCCGCGGCGTGCGACCGCCACCGCGGGCGCCGCGCCGATCCTCCCGCGAGGGCGACGGCGGCGAGCACGACCGCGCCGATGGCGAGCCGCACCGCCCCGACCCCGAGCGGCGTCGTGCCGCCGGGCCCCAGCGCCTGCGCGGTCCCCGTCGTGCCGAAGAGCGCGGCCGCCGAGAGGACCGCGAGCGCAGCGCCGAGCTGAGCCGCCCCGTGGCGATCCGGCCGCGTCACAGCCACCGCTTCCGGCGAAAGATCGCCCACAGCGCGAGCGGGGTCGCGGCGACGAGCACGAGCACGAGCGGCGCCGCGACCCGCGGCGGGATGATCTGGAGGTTCATCCCGAAGAAGCCGGCGACGAAGTTGAGCGGGAGGAAGATGGTCGCGACGAGCGTCAGGCGGGCGGTGAGCGCCGAGAGCCGGTTGTTGGTGCGCGACAGGTAGGCCTCCATCGTGGAGGCGAGGAGATCGCGGCCGGTGTCCACCTCCTCCGCGAGCCGCACGGCGTGATCGACCACGTCGCGGAAGTAGACCGCCGTCGCGTCCCGCACGAACGGCTGGCCGGGGCGGGCGAGCGCGGCGAACACCTCGCGCTGGGGCGCGAGGCGGCGGCGGAGGTGCCCGTGCGCCCGGCGCGCGGCGACGATCCGCGGCAGCACGTCCTCGTCCATCGCGCCGCCGTCGGGCTCGGACGTCAGGTCCGCGAGCGCCTCGACCTCCTCGGTGAGCGCGTCCACGAGCGCGAAGTGCACGTCCGTGACGGCGTCGTGCACGAGGTAGAGGGCGAAGTCCGGCCCGCGCTCGAGCAGCGCCGGCTCGCCGGCGCAGCGGGCGAACACCTTGTCCACCTCGGCGATGGGGACCGCGTGGACCGTCACGAGCGCGTCCGCGGTGAGGAACGCGTGCAGCTCGTGGGAGAGGACCTCGCTCTCGTCGGCCGAGGGGATGACCCGGTGGACGACGCAGAAGAGGCTACCGGGGAAGGGCTCGTACTTGGGCCGCTGATCCTCGTGCGCGCAGTCCTCCAGGGCGAGCGGGTGGAACCCGAACGTCTCGCCCAGGAAGGCGAGCGTCTCGGGGTCCGGCCCGGCGTCGATCCACAGCCGCGCGCCCGGCTCGACGAGCTCGCGCCCGCCGGCCCGCACGCGTCCTTCGTCCCACCGCAGCACCCGCACGCGCTCGCCTCCCCGCGCTGGCCACGGCCCGCGCACCGGGCGCAGCCTAGCATCCCATGGCGGGCCGCCGCGCGATGGTGTAAGCGAGGCGCTCGTGCGCCGGCTCCTCGTCATCCTCGGCACCCTGGTCGTCGCCGCGGCGCTCGGCTGTGCCGGCGGCCGGGCGGCCCGTGCCACCCGGGCCGACGCGCCGGACGCCGCGCTCCGCGCGTTCGCCACGGCGCTCGCCGGCGGTCGGTTCGAGGCGGCGCACGCGCTCCTCTCCGCCCGCTGGCGCCAGGCGTACACGCCGCGCCGCCTCGCCCAGGACCTCGCCGGCGCGGGGCCGGCCGGGCGCGAGGCGGCGGCGCGCGCCCTCTCGGCGCTCGACGCGGGGTCGCCACTCGTCCGGGAAGGCAGGGTGGCCCGGCTCCCGCTCGGGGGGGATCACGCCGCGGTGGTGGTCCTGGAGGACGGGGGCTGGAAGGTCGACGCGCTGGAGTGACGGAGCGGCGCCACGCGGCGTTGAGAAGCCCTCGGGTGGCGGCTATAAAGGCGCTCCCATGCCGCTCGACCCCAAGACCGCCCTCGACGCCCTCCGCAAGGTGATGGACCCCGAGCTTCACCGCGACCTCGTGTCGCTCGGGATGGTGAAGGACGTCGCGGTGGAGGGCGACGCCGTGCGGCTCAAGGTGGAGCTCACCACGCCGGCCTGCCCGCTCAAGGACACCATCGGGCGCGACGTGAAGGCGGCGCTCGAGGGCGCGGGCTTCCGCCGCGTGGAGCTGTCCTGGGGCGCCCAGGTCCGCTCCGCGCCGGGGGTCTCCCAGGCGCAGCTCACGCCGGGCGTGAAGAACATCATCCTGGTCGGGGCGGGGAAGGGGGGCGTCGGCAAGAGCACGGTGGCGGTGAACGTCGCCGCCGGCCTCGCCCGCACCGGCGCCAAGGTCGGCATCCTCGACGCGGACATCTACGGTCCGTCGATCCCGATCCTCACCGGCGTCACCGAGCGCCCCACCTCGAAGGACGGCCAGCGGCTCGAGCCGCTCACGGCGCACGGCATGAAGGTGATGTCGATCGGGTTCCTCATCGACCCCGACCAGGCGCTCATCTGGCGCGGACCGATGGTGACCGGCGCGCTCATCCAGCTCCTGCGCGACGTGAACTGGGGCGAGCTCGACTACCTCGTGCTGGACCTCCCGCCGGGCACCGGCGACATCCCGCTCACGCTGGCGCAGAACATCCGCGCGGCGGGCGTCGTGCTCGTCTCGACGCCGCAGGACCTCGCGCTCGCGGACGTCATCCGCGCGAAGCTCATGTTCGACAAGGTCTCGATCCCCGTGCTCGGGCTCGTCGAGAACATGTCCGCCTTCGTCTGCCCGCACTGCCGCACCGAGACCGCCATCTTCGACAAGGGCGGCGCGCGGACGGCTGCGGAGAAGATGGGCATCCGCTTCCTCGGCGACGTGCCGATCGACCTCGCCATCCGCGAGGGCGGCGACAAGGGCGTGCCGATCGTCGTCGGCCAGCCCGACAGCCCGCAGGCGGCGGCGCTCCTCGCCGTCGCGAAGAACGTCGCGGGCGCGGTGAGCACGCAGATCCTGAAGGCGCCGCGCCTGCCGGTCATCGGCGCGCAGCAGCGCGCCTGAAGAGGCTTCCATGGAGCGACCGCCGCCGCAGGGTGACGACGAGGGCTTCGCGCCCGACGACCTCGAGCTCGAGGGGGGCGGCGACGCCGCCGGGTCGCGCGGGCTCATCCCGGAGGCGGTGAAGAAGGCCATCCTCGCGGGCGTCGGCGCCGTCTTCATGGGGGAGGAGGGGGCGCGCCGGCTCGCGCGCGACTGGAAGCTGCCGAAGGACGTGATCGCCTTCGTCGGGAACCAGGCCCACGCCGCGAAGGACGAGATCCTCCGCGCGGTGGGCGACGAGATCCGCGGCTTCCTGCAGTCCGAGGCGCTGCGCCGGGAGTTCCTGAACGCGCTCGCCGACCGCACCATCGAGGTGAAGATGGAGATCCGCGTCCGGCCCGACGCGGAAGGCGCGCCGCGCGCGGAGGTGAAGACCGCCGCGACGAGGGGCAAGCGGGCGCGGCGCAAGGCCAAGCGGTGAAGCGCGCGGCGCGGCTCGTCGCGCTCCTCGGCGCGCTGGCGGTCGGGGTGTTCCTCTTCTCGTCGTCACCGCGCGACGTGGTCCTCGTCTACGACCTCGGGGACGCCCCCGGGACCACCGCCCTCGAGGTCGACCTCCGGCGCGGCGACGCGCTCGTGCGCCACGCCGAGTTCCGCGTGAGCGGCCCCGAGCGGCAGGTCCGCCATGCCCTGCGGTTGCCGCGGGGAGCGTACGCGCTCGCCTGGCGCGCCACCGGCCCGGCGGGGGCACGTTCCGGCGAGCGCACGCTCGACGTCGAGGAGGAGGGCACGATCGTCCTCCCCCTGGGGCGATAGCGGGGCCGTCGTCGCCGCGTGCCGGGGCGCGCGGGCCTGCCCAGGTTGGTGGAGATGATCGACCTGCACTTCGTCGCGGACGGGCTCGCGCTGGGTGCGCACTTCCCGATGGGGGCCGCCGCCCGGCTCGCCCAGGAGCACGAGATCACCCAGGTCGTCGACGTCCGCGTGGAGGCGTGCGACGACGAGGCGGTCCTCGCGCTCCACGGCATCCGGCTCCTGCACCTCCCGACCCAGGACACGCGCGCCATCTCGCAGCGCATGATCCGGGACGGCGTGGCCTTCGTGACGGGCGCGCTCGCGCGCGGCGAGCGCGTCCTCATACACTGTCAGTACGGCATCGGCCGGAGCGCGCTGCTCGCCCTGTGCGTGCTGGTGGCCCGCGGGCACCCGCCGCTCGAGGCGCTCTCGCGCGCCAAGGACGCCCGGCCGGTGATCTCGCCCAGCCCGGAGCAGCTCGAGGCGTTCCTGGCCTTCTGCGAGTGGCACCGCGCCGCGCACGACGCGGACTTTCCGGTACCCACCTTCGACGAGCTCGCGGCGATCGCCTACCGGCACCTCCGCGCCCATGCCTCGCGCGAGGAGGCGCGCGCCGCGTCCTCGCGCGCGGGGTAGCGGTGCTGTTCTTCGGGAACCGCTCGCGGACGGCGCACCCAGGCCGCCCGCGCCCGTGACGCGCTGCGCGGCGGACGGTTCCCGCCGTCCTGACGGGACGGTCGGAGCGGCGCCCACCCGCGGAACACGCCTGGACCGGGCGGTTTTCTTGCCGGCGCGCCCCGCCTGAGGTCTCGCCTCCACCAGCCCATTCGGAACACGCTCGGCCCGCTCATCCACAAGACGGCGGGACCGCCTCCTGGACGGCGGCCTGCACCACGGAGGGACGCATGGCCATCGAGCGAATCGCGGTCATCGGGGCAGGGCAGATGGGGTCGGGCATCGCGCAGGTGGCGGCGCAGGCGGGGCTCTCCGTCGTGCTCGGCGACGCCGCGCCGGAGCTGGCCCGCAAGGCGGTGGAGAAGCTCGGGGGGACGCTCGGCAAGCTCGTCGAGAAGGGGAAGATCGCGGTCGCCGACCGGGACGCGATCCTCGGCCGCATCAAGCCCGCCGCCAGCCTCGAGGACTGCGCCGGGGCGGATCTCGCCATCGAGGCGATCGTCGAGAACCAGGGCGTGAAGACGGAGCTCTTCCGCAAGCTCGACGCGCTCCTGCCGCCGCACGCGATCCTCGCCTCGAACACGAGCTCCATCTCGATCACCGCGCTCGCCGCGGCGACGAAGCGCCCCGGCCAGTTCATCGGCATGCACTTCATGAACCCGCCGCCGGTGATGCAGCTCATCGAGATCATCCGCGGGCTCCAGACCTCCGACGAGACCTACGCCACGGTCGTGGCGCTCGCGAAGAAGCTCGGCAAGACGACCGTCACGTCCAAGGACGCGCCCGGCTTCATCGTGAACCGGATCCTCATCCCGCTCCTCAACGAGGCGTGCTTCGCCCTGCAGGAGGGGCTCGCGTCGCCCGAGGACATCGACACCGGCGTGAAGCTGGGGCTCAACCACCCGATGGGCCCGCTCACGCTCGCCGACTTCATCGGCCTCGACACCTGCCTCTACATCGCCGAGGTGCTGCACCGGGAGCTCGGCGACGACAAGTACCGGCCCGCGCCGCTGCTCCGCCAGTACGTCGCGGCGGGGTGGTACGGCCGCAAGTCCGGTCGCGGCTTCTACCGGTACGACGCCTGACGCCCCGCCGCCCGCGGCCGCTGGAGACGACCATGACCTACGAGAACCTCCTGTGGGATGTGCAGGACGGCATCGGCACGCTGACGTTCAACCGTCCGAAGGTCCTGAACGCGATGAGCACCCGGACGATCGAGGAGCTCGCGGACGTCGTGCGCGCGGTCGAGGCGGACGCGGGGGTGCGGGCGATCGTGCTGACGGGGGCGGGCGACAAGGCGTTCATCGCCGGCGCCGACATCGCGGCCATGTCGACGATGGGGCCCATCGAGGCGCGGCGCTTCGCGGAGTCGGCGCACGACGTGCTCGAGCGGCTCGAGCGGCTGCCGATCCCGACCGTCGCCGCGGTGAACGGCTACGCGCTCGGCGGCGGCTGCGAGGTCACGCTCGCGTGCGACCTGGTCTACGCGAGCGACCGGGCGCGCTTCGGCCAGCCGGAGGTGAACCTCGGGCTCATCCCGGGCTTCGGCGGAACGCAGCGGCTCGCGCGGCGCGTGGGCGTGATGCGCGCCCTCGAGATCGTCCTCACCGGCGATCAGCTCGACGCCGCCCAGGCGAAGGCGATCGGCCTCGTCCTCGACGTCGTCCCGGCGGCGGACCTGCTCGCGCACGCCCGCGAGAAGGCGCGGAAGATCGCGGCGAAGGGGCCGGTGGCCGTCGGTCAGGCGAAGCGGGTGCTCCGGCGGGGCGCAGAGCCGGATCTCGGCACCGCGAACGAGCTCGAGCGGCAGGCCTTCGCGGCGCTCTTCGGGAGCGCGGACGCGAAGGAGGGCATGCGGGCCTTCCTGGAGAAGCGCCCCGCGCAGTGGACCGGCGCCTGAGACGCGCGCGCCCCGCCGTGAAGGAGCGCCGCGCGGGACCGGCTCAGCCCGCGCGGGCGGTGGGATCCTCGTCGAGCTCGATGAGGTGTCCGGTCCGCTCGCGCTTCACCCGCAGGTAACCGATGTTGTGCGGGTTCGCCGGCGAGGGCAGCTGGATGCGGCCGCGGACGGCGATGTTCGCCTCCTGCAGGCCCGCGACCTTGAGCGGGTTGTTCGTCACGAGCTCGACCGAGCGGACGCCCAGGAGCCGCAGCATCTCCGCGGCGACTCCGTAGGTCCGCAGGTCGTCCGGGAAGCCGAGGAGCCGGTTCGCCTCGTACGTGTCGTGGCCCTGCGCCTGGAGCGCGTAGGCGCGGATCTTGTTCCCGAGCCCGATGCCGCGGCCCTCCTGGCGGAGGTAGAGGAGCACGCCGCGGCCGCGCTCGGCGATGAGATCCAGCGCGCGATCGAGCTGGGCGCGGCAGTCGCACTTGAGCGACCCGAGCACCTCGCTCGTGAGGCACTCGGAGTGAATCCGCACCGGGACGTTCTCGCCGCCGACGTCGCCCATGACCATCGCGACGTGCTCGGCGCCGCTCTGCGGTTCCCGGAACACCACCGTGCGAAAGAGCCCGCGATGGGTGGGGAGGGGGGCTTCGGCGTAGATGAAGACGCTCTCGCTGCGCTGCGTGCGGCCCTTCACCGCCACCACGTTGCCCATGTCTTTCGGCACCTCCACGTGTCCCGAGGCGACGGGATCCCGCGTCGAATAATCCCGTACGGTGACGCCGGTCAAGACCAACTCCGGCCCGTCGTGGGGCCGTCACGAGAGACCGGGTGTGCGTTGACACGGCGCGCGCGCGCCGTTAGACGAGCCTCGAATGGGCGCAGACCTCTCATCCGGAGACCTCGCGCGCGCGACCGGCAACACGGTCCGCACGATCCGGTTCTACGAGGAGGAAGGTCTGCTCAAGCCGTCGGTGGTGAGCGACGGCGGCCACCGCCGCTACACCGAGGACGATCTCGAGCGGCTCCGGCTCATCACCGATCTGCGCGAGCTCGGGCTGTCGCTCTGCGAGATCCGCTCGATCCTCGAGCTGCGGACCGGCTGCCACAGCGCGGCCGAGTTCGCCATCCGGTTCCAGTCCGTCCTGGCCGGCCACCTCGAGCAGGCCCAGCGTCGCCTCGAGCGGCTCCGGCGCGTGAAGCGCGAGCTCCTCGACGCGCTCTCGACGATCCAGGAGCGGCTGTCGTCCGCGGGCGTCGAGCAGTGCCCGTGCGCGGTGGCCGAGGAGGCCGGGGCGCCGCGGATCGTGCGCGTGCTGGCGCGCCAGCAGGGCTGCTGCGGGCACCATCCGTACCCGCCGGTCGCCGCCGAGCAGGCGGAGCATGCCCGCGCGGCCGTTCCGCCGGCCGTTGTCCGCAAGACCTCGGGGACCTGAGGCGGAGACCCGCCGATCTGGCTCGCCACGGCGTGACGGGACCCGATCGGCCGGCTCGGTGCTAGCGCGGGGGCCCACGGCGGCGCGCTTCCGCTCGACCGCATCCGCGTCGGCGGCTTCGTCGAACCCGCTCGCGGCGAGGAGCGCGCGGTCTCGGGATCAGGCGCAACTGGAAGGCGGGGGAGAGACCGGAAAGGCGCGGGGCAGCGCGCCCAAGACCCGAACTGAGCCCAGGCTCGAGCGTGTCCGGGACCGTCCGGCCGGCCGCCCGGCTAGTTACCATAATCTACATTATCGGACTCACGGTGGGCCCCTCGGACTCCTTGCCGCTGCCTGCTCTGCCGCTCACGAGCGCTCCAATCCGGTACGATCGGACCCCCTCGCTGGGCCTGCCGGCACGGCTCTCCACCCCGGTTGCCAGCGAGGCTATCGACCATGGCCGAACGGTTCCGAATCCCTGCTCCCCCTCGGCTGTCCGACGCGGCGGCGCTGAGCGTGGCGGCCGGACTCCCGCTCCTGGTCTTCTCCCTGGAGTGGTCGCTCCGCGAGCTGTTCATCGGTGTTCCGTACGTCCTCTTCACGCTCGCGGTGGTGCTCGCCGCATGGGCCGGCGGGCTCGTCGCCGGGCTCGTCGCCGTGGCGCTCTCGGCCGCGCTCGGGTACGCGTTCGTGTCCGGCGGCGCGCCCGCCGTGGCGCCCGCGAGCGCGCACCTGGGCGTCGCCTGGTTCGTCCCTACCGCCCTGGTGATCGCCGCCATCGGCTCGGCCGCGCGCGCCGGGTTCCGCGAGCGCGAGCGGGCCGCGGAGACGCTCCGGCAGAGCGAGGCGCGAGAGCGCGCGCGGGCGGCGGAGGTGCAGGCCATCATGGACGCGGTCCCGGCCGTCGTCCTCATCGCCCACGACCCCGAGGCGCGGCAGATGACCGGGAGCCGCGCCGCGTACGAGCTCCTCCGGATGGCGCCCGGCGGCAACGTGTCCAAGACCGGCGACCGGCCGCCGCCCCATTTCCGCGTGCTGAAGGACGGGCGCGAGGTCCCGCCCCAGGAGCTGCCCACGCAGGCGGCGGCCCGCACCGGAGCGAGGGCGCGGGACATCGAGCTCGAGATCGCGTTCGAGGACGGGACGCGTCGCACGATCCTGGGGAACGCGGAGCCGATCTTCGACGACCTGGGCCGGCTCCGCGGTTCCGTCTCGGCGTTCATCGACGTGACCAAGCTCTCCGAGGCGGTCCGCACACGAGATTCGTTCCTGGCGATGGCGTCGCACGAGCTGAAGACCCCGATCACCTCGCTCCAGCTCCAGGTCGAGTCGCTCCTGCGCGCCCGTGCGGGCGTCGCCGCGCCGCTCGCGAAGACGGCCGACTCCATCCGGCGGCAGGTCGTCCGGCTCACCGCGCTCGTGGACACGCTCCTCGACGTGTCGCGCCTGAACGAGGCGCGGCTCCAGCTGGAGCTCGAGCCGGTGGATCTCTCGGCGGTCGCGCGCGAGGTCGTCTCCCGGCTCGGCGGCGACGCGGAGCTGGCGCCCTCGCGCATCCACGTCGAGGCGGCCGGGGACGTCTCCGGGCGCTGGGACCGGCTGCGGCTCGAGCAGGTGGCGACGAACCTCGTCTCGAACGCGCTCAAGTACGGCGAAGGAAGGCCCGTGTCGGTCCGCGTCGAGTCCGACGGCCGCCTCGCCCGGCTCGTGGTGGCCGACCAGGGGATGGGGATCCCTCGCGGAGAGCAGCAGCGCATCTTCGAGCGGTTCGAGCGCGGGCGCGCCACCCGCGGGTACGGCGGCTTCGGCCTCGGGCTCTGGATCACGCGCGAGATCGTCGGCGCGCTCGGTGGACGCATCGAGGTGGAGAGCGTCCCGGGCGCGGGGGCGACGTTCCGCGTCGAGCTGCCCGTCGCGGGGCCGCCCGACGCCACGCCCCGCGAGCCTGCCGGGCCCGCCTAGTTCAAGCCCCCGGCTCCCGGAGGTTGTCGGCGATGGCCAGCTCCGGGCCCTCGTGCGCGAACTCGGAGCTCTCGTCGCTGAGCGTGCGGGAGGCGAACTTCCACCCCGCGCCGGCGCGGACCTCGTCGGCCGTGATCGACAGGTAGGCGTCTCCGTCGACGACCTCGGCCACGAGCTCGAGCGGCACGGAGTAGTCCTTCATCAAGGCGCCCTTCTCCACGAGGATGCTCCGGTCCTCGAGCCGGATGATCGTGCCGAGCACCTCGCCGCCGCGCGCGCGCACCTTCATGTTCTCGCTCAAGTCTCCCGTGTGGACCATGTCGCCCCTCCCGCGTCCGAGCACGTCCGACCCGACCACAGGATACCGCCGCGCACGATCGTGGGCGCTGCGCGCGGCCGCCCGCCCGGCCGGCGCTCCGTGCTGGCGCAAGGCAGCGGACCGGCCGCGCGATCGCTCACCCTGCGCGAACGACCGCGACCGAGCCTTCGGCCTTCCGCTGGATCTCGATGCGCGCCGGGATGCGCCGCCTGAGCTCCGGGACGTGCGAGATGACGCCGACCACCCGGCCGCTCTTGCGCAGGTCCTCGAGCGTCCGGACCGCGTCGTCGAGCGTGTCCTCGTCGAGCGCGCCGAAGCCCTCGTCCACGAAGAGCGCGTCGAGGCGCAGGCCGCCCGAGCGGCGGAGGACCACGTCGGAGAGCCCGAGCGCCAGCGCGAGGCTCGCGAGGAAGCTCTCGCCGCCCGAGAGCGCCCCCACCGGGCGATCGGTCACGCCCGTCCAGGCGTCCTCCACCACGAGCGCGAGCCCCGAGGCCTGGTTCTTGCGCGCGACGGCGGTGTCGTGGCGCAGCCGGAACCGCCCGCGCGACATCTGGAGCAGCCGCCGGCTGGCGGCCTCGGCGACCTCCTCGAGCCGCGCCGCGAGCACGAACCGCTGCAGGCTCATGTTGAGGGCATTGTGCCCGCGGGCGACCTCGGCGACCTTGCCCGCCACCGCGAGCTCGCGGGCGACCACCGCCGCCCGCGCGTCGAGCTCCCCCACGCGCGCCTCGAGCGCGCGCAGGCGCTCCAGGTCCTTCTCGAGCCGGACGCCCTCGTCGCGCGCGAGCCGCGCCGCGCCGGCGGCGGTCGAGCGCGCCGCCTCGAGCGCCGCGAGCTCGGGCGCCGCCGTCCCGGCGAGCTCGGCCGCGAGCCTCCGGACCCGCTCGTCCGCCGCCTT
>NZ_JALCZC010000088.1:0-17792 GCF_022690805.1 Anaeromyxobacter sp. SG66 | reverse complement strand
GGGGGCGGGGCGCAGGCGGCGAGGGCGAGCGCGAGGGCGGCGGCGCCGAGCGCGGGCCGGGAGGGCGCCGCGCCGCGGACGGCGCGGGGCTTCGTCAAAGCGCCGGCTCCTTCGTGTACCCGGGCAGCGTCCAGCTCCGCAGCTCCTGCAGCACGGCGTCGTTCGTGGAGTCGAGGTGGAGCGGCGTGACGGCCACGAGACCGTCCTTCAGCACGCAGTTGCAGTCGGAGCCCGGGATGTCCTCGTTCGTGGGGCCGCCCTCGCCGCCGATCCAGTAGTACTTGCGGCCGCGCGGATCGGTCTTCTCGATGACCTCGTTGCCGTAGGTCCGCCGGCCGAGCCGGGCGAAGCGGAACCCGCGCACCGGGCCGGGCGGGACGTTGACGTTGAGCAGGAGCGGCGCCGGCGGCGGGCGCGCGACCACGTGCCGCGCGAGCGCCGCCACGAAGCGGGCGGCCTCCTCGAAGACATGGGTCGGGGGCGACGCGAGCGAGGCGGCGATCGCGTGCACCCCGAGGAGCGCCCCTTCCATCGCCGCCGCCACGGTGCCGGAGTAGAGGACGTCGTTGCCGAGGTTCGGGCCGTGGTTTATCCCCGAGACGACCACGTCGGGCCTTGCCGCGCGGAGCACGTGGTTCAGGCCCATGTACACGGCGTCCGTCGGCGTCCCGTCCACCGCGTACCAGCGCGGCGCGAGCTCGAGGAGCCGCAGCGGGTGGTGGAGCGAGATCGCGTGCGACGAGGCCGACTGCTCGCGGTCGGGCGCCACCACCCACACCTCGTCGCCCTCGAAGGCGGCGGCGAGCGCCTTCAGCCCGGGCGCATGCACGCCATCGTCGTTGGAGAGCAGGACTCGCACGCGCGTGAATGTACCACCGGACCGCCAGGCGGGCAGGGGGCTCAGTCCGCCCGCGCGAGCTCGGCCGCGAGCACCTCGGCCACCTCGCGCGCGTGCTGCACGGTCGCGGGGCGCACGCGGGTGAGCGCGCGCCGGACCGCAGCCTCGACCGTGCCGCTCCGGAGGTCGTCCACCGTGCGCCCCTTCGCCGTGAGGGAGAAGAGTGCCCGGCGCGCGTCGGCGGGATCTCGCCGGCGCTCCAGGAGACCGCGGTCGCCGAGGCGCTTCAGGATCCCGGTGAGCGTGCTCGGGTGGAGGTGCAGGATCTCCGAGAGCTCGCCCGCCGAGATGCCCGGATAGCGCCCGAGGATCCGGACCACGAGCCGCTGCGGCGCGGTGATGCGCAGCCGTGACTCCATCCGCTTGGAGGCCGACTGGAGCGCGTGATCGAGGGCCCAGAGCGTCCGCATGAACTCCAGGACGGGGCCGAGGGCCCTCTTCCCGTTGACCTGGAGCTCTGCGTTCTTCTGGGCGCGCCTGGACATGACGACCATTTCACCTCGATCCCGAAGCGATTACCACGGGCGAGGGGACGCGGGTCATGCCCGCGCACACTGGCCTTGAATCCGCTCACCCGTTCTGGGTTAATGGCGAGCCAAACACGCAGTCCGTGTCCGGGGGGACAATTTGGACTGGCGAGAGGGATTCACCGCGTCTCCGCGCGCGGGCGGCACCGCTCCCTCCTTGGAAGCGGAGCGAATCGCGCGTGCGGACGCAGAGGCGTCGGCCGCCCGACTGGAGCGGCTGCAGTCCGTCACGGCCGCGCTCTCTCGCGCGCGGACGCCGGACGAGGTCGCGGAGGTCACGCTCGGGCGCGGGGTCCTCGCGCTCGGCGGGGCGCGGGGCCTCCTCCTCGTGCCCGGCGCCGGCGGCGGCATGGACGTGCTCCCGTACGGCGCGGAGCCGGGGGTCGTGGCGTCGGCGCGGCTCACCGAACCGGGGCCGGTCCGGGACGCGTTCCATTCGCGGGCGCCCGTGTTCCTCGAGGATCGCGCCGCGCTCGTTTCCAGGTACCCGGGGCACGAGGGGCTCGGGGGGGAAGCCTTCGTCGCGCTGCCCCTGCCGTCGCAGGGGCTGCCGCTCGGCGTGCTCTACGTGGGCTACGACGCCCCGCGCGTCTTTCCGGAAGTCGAGCGCGCGCTCGCAGTCACGATCGCCTCGCAGTGCGCGCAGGCGCTGGACCGCGCGCGGCTCTTCATCGCCGAGCGGCTCGCCCGCGCCGAGGCGGTCGCGGCCCAGCGGCGCCTGGCGTTCCTCGACGACGTGTCGGCGCACCTCGCCGCCACCCTCGACGAGGCCGAGATGGTCGCCGGGGTCGTGCGCCTGGCGGTGCCCGCGCTCGGCGACTGGGCGGGGGTGCTGGCGCTGCGCGAGGAGGGCCTCGTCGACGTGGCGCGGCTCGGCCCCGAGAGCCTGGGCGCGCCCGTCGAGGCGCGGGCGCGTGCGCTGGCGGTCGAGCGGCTCCTCATCGCCGGCGAGCCGCCGCGGCCCGAGCCGATCGACGAGTTCCCGGACCACTCCGGGCCCGGGCCGGCGCCGCGGTCCGCGGTGGTCGCGGCGCTCGTGGCCGACGGCGAGGCGCTGGGCCTCCTGGCGGTGGCGAGCGCCGATCCCGGCCGGCGGTACGGTGCGGCGGATCGGGTCCTCATCGGCGAGGTGGCGCGGCGCGCGGCGCTGGCGATCGCGCACGCGCGGCTCCTCGGCGACGCGAGGGCGGCGGCGCGGGCACGCGAGGAGTTCCTCCAGGTCGCCTCCCATGAGCTGCGGGGGCCGCTCGGCACGCTGCGGCTCGGAGTGCAGCTCTTGCTGCGGGACCCGCACGGCGCAGCCGCGACGAGGCCGCCCGAGGCACGGCTCCGGATGATCGAGCGGCAGGCCGATCGATTGGTGCGGCTCTCCGAGGCGCTCCTCGACGTGTCGCGCATCACGGCCGGCCGGCTCGTGCTCGCGCGCGAGGAGGCGGATCTCGCCGCGCTCGTCCGCGAGGTGGCCGGCCGCTACGCCGAGGAGGCCGCCGACGCCGGGTGCGCGCTCACGTGCGACGCGCCCGGGCCGGTCCGCTGCGCCTTCGACGCGGCGCGCGTCGAGCAGGTCGTCTCGAACCTCGTCTCGAACGCGCTCAAGTACGGCCACGGGAAGCCGGTCCGCGTGGGCGTCTCCGCGTCGAACGGCACGGCGCGCGTGACGGTGGCCGATCAGGGCATCGGGATCGACGCCGCCGACCAGGCCCGGATCTTCGGGCGCTTCGAGCGCGCCGTCTCCGGGCGGCACTACTCCGGCCTCGGGCTCGGCCTGTGGATCGTGCAGCAGATCATCGCCGCGCACGGCGGCGGCATCCGCGTCGCGAGCGCGCCGGGGCAGGGCTCGACGTTCACCGTCGAGCTGCCGCTCGACTGACCTGAAGATCGCGTCGCAGCCGACGACGGCTCACCCGATCGGACGATCGGCCGAGGCGCGTTCGAGCTCCCGCGCGGCCACCTTTACGGGGACGCCCCGTGCGTGACAGAGTGCGCTGACGCGCGCGGGGAGGGGAGCGCCGCCGCGCCATGCACTCCATCGTCCGCCTGCCTGCCGCGCTGTTGCGCGGGCTGTTCCTTGCTGCCTCCGCGCCCGCCCTCGGGCTCCTGCGCGGCGCTCCGCCCGCGATGGGAGGCGGGCGCGCCACAGGGTCCAAGAGCCGCGTCCGCAGCTCGCTGCGCGCCTCCTCGGTCGAGGGGGCCTTCGCCGAGCTCGTCGCCGCGACCGCCGGTCCCACCGTGCTCACGGCGTGGGCGCTCCACCTCGGCGCGACGCCGCTCGAGGTCGGGCTCATCGCCGCGCTCCCCCAGCTCGCGCAGGTCGTGCAGCTCCCTGCCGCCTGGACCACCGCGACCTTCGGCCGACGCCGGGTGGCCGTGAGCGCCGTGACGCTCTCGCGCCAGGCGCTCCTCCCGCTCGCCGCGCTCCCCTTCCTCCCGCTGTCGGCGCCCGCGGCGCGGGCGCTCCTGCTCGTGGTCGCGGCGCTCTCCGCGGCCCTCGCCGTGGTCGGGAACAACGCGTGGGTCGCGTGGATGGGCGAGCTCGTCCCGGAGCGCCTCCGCGGCCGCTACTTCGGGCGGCGCACCGCGCTCTGCACCGCCGGCGGCACGGTCGCGGGGCTCGGCGTCGCGCGGCTGCTCGACGCGGTCGGGACCGGCAGGGCCGCGCCGCTCGCGCTCGCGGGGCTGGCGCTCGCCTCGTCTGCGTTCGGCGCGGTGACGACCGCGCTCATGAAGCGCCAGCACGAGCCGCCCGCGCCTTCCCCCTCGCCGCCGTCGCTCGGGGACGCGCTCCGGCCGCTGCGGGATCGCGACGCGCGCGCCGTGCTCGTCTACCAGGTCGCCTGGAACGCCTCGGTGGGCCTCGCGGGCGGGTACTTCACGCTCTACCTGCTGCACGACCTCCGGGCCGGCTTCATGCTCGTCGCCGCCCACGCCGCCATCGGGGCGGTCACCCGCTTCGTGACGGCGCCGCTGTGGGGGCGGGTCCTCGATCGCGCCGGAGCGCGGCCGGTGCTCGCCGCCTGCTCCTTCGCCGCCGCGGGGCTGCCGCTCCTGTGGCTGGCGAGCTCGCCGGACCGGCTGTGGCCGATCGCGCTCGACGCCGCGATCGGCGGGGCGGCCTGGGGGGGCCACGCGCTCGCGACGCTCGCGCTCCCGCTCGAGATCGGCGCCCGTCGCGACCGCCCGTTCCACCTCGCCGCGTTCGCGATGGCGGGCGGCCTGGCCTACGCCGCCGCCGTGACGCTGGGGGGGCTCGCCGCCGTCGCGCTGCCGCCCTCGCTCGCCACGCTCGGCCGGGCCGGAGGGACCGGCCTCGAGCTCGTGTTCGTCGTGTCGGCCCTGGGCCGGCTCGCGAGCGCGCTCCTCGCCCTCCGCACGGACGCGCGCGGCGCCGTCTCGCTCGCCGAGGTGCACCGCGCCGCGACCGGCGCGGCGCGAGGAGCCCTCGCGTACGTCAGGATCCTCCGGCGGTGACGGCGCCGCGCCCTCGGCGCTCACCCGCTCAGAACGGATGCAGGCCGAGCCGCTCGACCGGCACCACGTGCTCCTCGCGGAGCCAGGCGGCCGTGTCGAGCCGGAGCGCGTCCTCGTGCGTGCCGCCGCGGACGACGATCCACGCCTCGTGCGCGAGCGCGTCGTCGACGTAGATGGGCATCCCGAAGAGCCCGAGCGGCGGCTCCGCGCCGACCTCGCACGCCATGAACATCCCCGAGAAGGCGGTCTCCGGCGCCAGCGCCGCGCGCGCCGCGCCGGTGGCGCGCCGCAGCGCCTCGAGGTCCACGCGCTGCGTGGCCGACACGACGGCGAGCGCGAGCTTGCCGTCGAGGTCGACCACCACCGGCTTCGCGATCCGCTCGCCGGAGACGTGCTCCGCGGCGGCGAGCCGCTGCGCCGGAACGGCGCGGACGTGGACCGAGTGCTCGTAGGCGAGGTGGTGCTGCTTCAGATACCGGTCGATGGGCTCCGGGATCACGGCGACCTCCTCCGCTTGGCGCGGGCGGGTGGCGTTGACCTTTCCCTAACCGCGCCCCCCGCCGCGGCGAGCACGACGGCTGACCACGGGTGGGTAGGGACGCGGGAGGGCGAGCCCGTCCGCGGGCGTCCTCTGCAGGGGCCCTTGCTTCCCGCGCCCGGGGGGCGAATGGTTCGCCCGTGATCGCCGAGGCGCCGACGGACGGGCGCCGCCAGAGCGGGGATCGCACCTCACGAATGGCCCTCGACACCGTTGCTCCGACCCTGGGGCGCCGACCGCGCGCGTCCCGACCGTCCCCGACCGCCCGCGAGCTCGCGCGGGAAGCCCTCGGCGAGGTGCGCGACGCGGAGGTGCTCGTCGCGGCCGAGGAGGCCGGCCCCCTCGCCGCGGCGCTCGAGCGGGACGGCGCGCGCGTGACGCCCATCTCGCTCGGTGCCGACGCGCTCGCGGCCCCGGAGCCGTGGCGCGCGATCGAGCTGCCGACCTGGTCGTTCGACGCGGTGGCCGCGGAGGGGCTGCTCTCTCGCGCGGCGGACATCGAGGCCCTCCTCTACCGCCTGCGGGCCTGGGTGAGGCCCGACGCCCCGTTCGCCTTCGTGGAGCCGCTCGCCCCCGCGGCGTGGGACAGCAGCCCGCCGCGGGCCGCGACCGCCGGCGCGCTCGGGGCGCGGGAGCTCGAGCTCGTTCGACGTCACCTCCCCGGGATCCGCGTCCTGCGCCTCCCGGCGCCCGCGGCGGGGCGCCCGGTCTCGCCCTGGGCCGACGCGCTCTGGTCGGCGGTGGAGAGCGCGGCGACGTGGCTGCCCGGCGTCGGTCGCGAGGTGCGGCTCGCGGTGCTCACGGGCCGGCTGCCGCCCTGATGGCGACACCTGATGACGCGATCGCCGCGACGCACCGGGTACCCCGACGGACTTCGCTCAGAGTGACGACGGCCGAGGCCGGGCGCGCGCGCCGTGGCCACGTTCCGCCGCGGTGGCGATCCTCACGTACGATCTCGACCCGACGGAGGGGCTCGCGGGCCCGCGGCTCAAGGCGCTCCTCGACCTCGGGTTCCCGTGCAACCTGACCTGCGGCGGATGCGCGCGGGGGCGCCAGCGTGGCCGCCCCAACCGCGCCGCCGCCCTCGCGGTGGCGGAGCGGCTCGCCGACCTCGTCGCCGAGACCGCCGCAGGGGCGGTATCGCTCGTCCTGTTCGGGGGGGAGCCGCTCCTCGACACGGACGTCGTGGTCGCCAGCTCCGCGCGGGTGCGCGACGCGTGTGCGCGCGACGGGTGCGGCTACGACGCGACGGTGATCACGAACGCGACGCTCCTCGACGGCTTCGGCGCGCGCCGCCTGTCGCGCGCGGGGGTGACGACGCTGCAGGTCACCATCCCCGTCGCCGCGCGCGCGGCGTCGCGCAGCGCGCTGGATCAGCAGCGGTTCGCGCGCATCCTGCGGAGCATCCGCGAGGCGCGCTCGGAGCTCGAGGTGCTCATCCGCTTCGAGGTGGACGGCGCCGAGGACCTGCGCGAGGCGCTCGCGACCGTCCGGGTGCTCGAGCGCGAGGGGATGCTCGCCTCGCCCCACCCCGCCGCCGTCCTGCTGGGGCCGCGCGCGAGCTACGCCGCGCAGGCGCGGGCGTTGTTCCTGGCCCGCCCGGCGCGCGCGGCCGCCGTCACTCGATGCCCATGAGCCGGTAGGCGAAGCGGAACGCCGCGGCGGGCAGGCTCGTCTCCCAGAAGCCGGTCGCGCGCGCGATCGCCCAGAAGCCGAGGAGCGTCGAGAGCGCCACCGCCGGGACGAGCCACGGGGAGAGCGCCCGCGCCCCCTTGCGCGTCACGCCGAGGCAGTCGGGCGTCGTGCAGGCGGCCACGCACGACATGCAGCCGGTGCACTCGGTCGAGATCACCCGGAGCCGCGTGTGCACCGGGATCTCCGCGGGGCAGGCGCGCGTGCAGGCGCGGCAGTCGTTGCAGGCGTCCGGATCCCGGCGCACGGAGAGCGGCGAGAGCAGGCTCGCGACGCCGAGGAGCGCGCCGTACGGGCAGAGATAGCGGCACCAGAAGTGCTTCACGACGAGCGAGAGCGCCGCGAGCGCCCCGATCACGAAGAGCGACAGCGTCCCGGGGTGCCGGAAGAAGAGGAGCATCTTCGCGTCGGCGGCCGTGTTGAACGGGGACCGGAGGAAACCTTCGATCGCCTCGAGCGGCATCTGCCCGACGGTCCAGACGAAGAAGCCGAGGAGCAGGTACTTGAGCGAGGAGAGCGGCAGGTCGAGCCAGCGCGGCACCGCCGGCCAGCGGCGGCGCCACAGGGTTCGCCTGCCGATCCACTCGAGCGCCCGCGAGATCGTGCCGACCGGGCAGACCCACGAGCAGAACGCCTTCCGCGCGAGGAACGCGGTCGCGAGGGCCGCGAGGAGGATGGTGAGGCCGGCCGGGTGGACCTCGTCCCAGTAGCGGGTGAGGAGGAAGCGCTTCAGGCCCAAGAGCGCCGCGATGGGGAGGAAGGCCTCGACCGCGGGTGGGCGCGAGACGGTGAGCGGTCCGTCGCTCGTCGCCTGCGAGACGAAGCGGGCGAACTCGAGCCCGACGAGCGCCAGGAAGGCGAGATACGCGATCTGCACGGCCCAGCGGACGCGCGGGAGGAGCCGGTGCGGGTTCGTCCACCGGGCGGGCGTCACGCCGAATCGAGGGACGGCGGGCGAGGGAGCGGGCGGCGGCTCGGGGAGAAGCTCGTGGTTGGGCGTCGACATGCTCGGGTGGTGCTCCGGCGGGCGGCGAACGTTATCTCCTCGGGCCCGGCTGGGACAACGCAGAGGCCATGCGTCCCGCGATCATCCCTTCCGGGGCTGGAGCCGTGGCCTCCCTTCCGACGGGGGCCGCGATGCGTAACATTCCGCTTTTCCCAAAATTCCAACTACACGGAGCGTAACGATGGCCGTCAACCTCATCCACCTCCCGCGCATCCTCGAGCGTCACGGCGAGGCGCTGCTCGCGGACTGGATCCGCGAGCAGCTACAGTCGAGGTCCCGGACCGGCGCGATCAAGGAGGGGGAGCTGCGCGAGCAGTGCGCCGAGTTCCTGCGCCTGTTCCGCGAGGCGACGACGAAGGGCGGCGTCGACATGACCCGTCCCGAGTACGGGCCGCTCCGCGAGCTGCTCGCCAACGTCTCCGCCTCGCGCGGTGCGCAGGGGTTCTCGCCGAGCGAGACCGCCAAGTTCGTCTTCTCGTTCAAGCGGCCGCTCTTCATGCGGCTGCGGGAGGAGCTCATGCGGGACCCGGTCGCGCTCGCCGACGAGACCTGGGCGGCGACGGAGCTCCTGGACGAGCTCGGCCTCTACACGACCGAGGTGTACCAGAAGGCGCGCGAGGCGGTGATCGTGCGCCAGCAGGAGGAGATGCTCGAGCTCTCGACCCCGGTCGTGAAGCTGTGGGACGGCATCCTGGCGCTGCCGATGATCGGCACGCTCGACTCCAACCGGACGCAGGTGGTGATGGAGACGCTCCTCGAGAAGATCGTGGAGACCGGCTCCGAGGTGGCGATCATCGACATCACCGGCGTGCCGACGGTCGACACCCTCGTCGCGCAGCACCTCATGAAGACGGTGGCGGCGGCGCGGCTGATGGGCGCCGAGTGCATCATCAGCGGCATCCGCCCGGCGATCGCGCAGACCATCGTCCACCTCGCGATCGATCTCGGCACCGTCGTCACGAAGGCGAACCTCGCCGACGCCTTCAAGGCGGCGCTCGACAAGCTGGGCGTGGCACAGCTCCCCGGTCGCTGACGAGGTCGGAACATGGACCGCATCCCGATCCTGCGGATGGGCGAGTTCCTGCTCGTCACCATCCAGGTGGACATGCACGACCAGCTCGCCCTGACGCTGCAGGACGACCTCACGGCGCAGATCACGCGCACCGGCGCGCGCGGCGTGCTCATCGACATCTCGTCGCTCGACGTCGTCGACTCCTTCATCGGCCGCATGCTCGGCTCGATCGCCTCCATGGCCCGGCTCATGAACGCGGAGACGGTGGTCGTCGGCATGCAGCCGTCGGTGGCGATCACCCTGGTCGAGCTCGGCCTCACGCTGCACGGCATCCGGACCGCCCTGAACGTGGAGAAGGGGATGGCGCTCCTGCGGGCGGGCGCGGCTCGGAGGAGCCGCGCGTGAGGACGACCGCATGCCCGTCGTGAAGGAGGAGACGGTCGCGATCCGCTCCGACGCAGACGTGGTGCTGGTCCGGCAGCGGGTCCGGCGCCGCGCCCAGGAGCTGCGCTTCTCGCTCGTCGACCAGACCAAGCTCGTCACCGCCGCGAGCGAGCTCGCGCGCAACGCGCTCGAGCACGGCCGGGGCGGCGAGATGCTGCTCCAGGTGCTGGAGGAGCCGCCGCGCTCCGGGCTCAGGCTCGTCTTCGTCGACCGTGGCCCCGGGATCTCGAACGTGGAGCTCGCGATGAAGGACGGTTACACCACGGGCGGAGGGCTGGGCCTCGGGCTGGGCGGGGCGAAGCGGCTCGTGAACGAATTCGCGGTGGAGTCCGCCCCCGGCGCGGGGACCCGCGTCACGGTGACGAAGTGGCATTGACCAATGGTGACACGATCCTCGTCCGCGTCGACGAGGCCTCGCAGATCGGGGAGGCGCGCCGCACGGCGCGCCGGCTGGCGGGCGACCTCGGGCTCGACGACGTGGTCGCCGAGCGGGCGGCCATCGTGGCGAGCGAGGCGGCGAGGAACCTCGTCGCGCACGGGGGCGGCGGCGTGGTCTGCGTCCAGCCGCTCGGCCACCCGCCGCGTGGGGTCGCGGTCGTCGCGCTCGACCGGGGCCGCGGCATCGAGGACCTCCCGCGCGCGATGCGCGACGGCCACTCGACCGCGGGGACGCCGGGCGAGGGGCTCGGCGCCATGGCGAGGGTCGGCGACGCGTTCGACGTGTGGAGCGCGCCGGGGAAGGGCACCGCGCTCGTCGCCGAGGTCTGGGCGGAGCGCCCGCCCGCGAGCCAGGTCGCGACGGGCGCGATCTCGGTCGCCACGGCCGGCGAGCGCGTCTGCGGCGACGGGTGGCTCGTGGTGGAGCAGGCCGGCCGGGCGGTGCTGGCGGTCGTCGACGGGCTCGGCCACGGGCCCCACGCGGCGGACGCGGCGCACGTCGCGCTCGAGGCGATCCGCAAGGCGGCCGACGAGCCGCCACGCGAGATCGTCGGCCGGGCCCACGCCGCGCTCCGCGCGACCCGTGGCGCCGCGCTGGCGGTCGCCACGCTCGACCTCGGCACCGGCGCACTGCGCTACTCGGGGCTCGGGAACGTGGTCGGCGCCATCGTCGGCACCGGCGCGGTGCGCCGGCTCGTGTCGCTCGCAGGGACCGCCGGGCACGCGGCGCGATCGATCCACGAGTACGCCTACGAAGTGCCGGAGGGCGCGGTCCTCGTCATGCACTCGGACGGCATCGCCACCCACTGGGACGCCGCGGCGTACCCGGGGCTGCTCGCGCGGCACCCCGCGCTCGTGGCGGGGGTCCTGTTCCGCGATCACGCGCGCGGCCGCGACGACGCGACCGTCCTCGTCGCGCGGAGGGGCGTGTGAGGAGCCAACCGGGCGGCACCGGCCCCATCCTCACCGTCGCGATCCGGCGGGAGGAGGACGTCGTCCTCGCGCGGCAGCGCGCGCGGCAGGTGGCGCGGCTGGTGGGCGTCGCGGCCTCGGAGCAGACGCGCCTCGCGACGGCCGTCTCCGAGATCGCGCGGAACGCCTGGAAGTACGCGAGCGGCGGGAAGGTGGAGATCGCGCTCGAGGACGGCGAGGAGGCGAGCGCGCTCGTCGTGCGCGTCCGGGACCAGGGACGAGGGGTGAAGGACCTCGACGCGGTCCTCTCCGGCCGCTACCACTCCCCCACGGGCATGGGGCTCGGCATCGCCGGGAGCCGGCGGCTCGTCGACCGCTTCGACATCCAGAGCGGACCTTCGGGCACGACGGTGACGCTCGTGAAGGACCTGCCGCCGGGGGCGGGGCCGGCGACGCCGCGCGAGCTCGCGGCCCTCCTCGACGCGCTCTCGCGGGAGCGGCCGCACGACGCCCTCGAGGAGCTCACCACCCAGAACCAGGAGCTGCTCGGCGCGCTCGACGCGCTCAAGGAGCGCGAGCGCCAGCTCGTCGAGCTGAACCGCGAGCTCGAGGACACGAACCGCGGGGTGGTCGCGCTGTACGCGGAGCTCGACGAGAAGGCCGACTACCTGCGGCGGGCCTCGGAGCTGAAGAGCCGGTTCCTCTCGAACATGAGCCACGAGTTCCGGACCCCGCTCAACACCGTGATCTCGTTCTGCGGGCTGCTGCTCGGCGAGAGCGACGGCCCCCTCAACGACGAGCAGCGCAAGCAGATCGGGTTCGCGCGCCGCTCGGCGGAGGGGATGCTCGACCTCGTGAACGACCTCCTCGATCTCGCCAAGGTGGAGGCGGGGAAGACCACCGTCCGCGCCGCGCCGTTCGAGGTGAGCGAGCTGTTCGGGGCGCTGCGTGGCATGCTGCGGCCGCTCCTCGCGACCACCCAGCTCGCGCTCCACTTCGAGGACCCGGTGGGGCTGCCGGCGCTCTACACGGACGAGGGCAAGATCTCGCAGATCCTCCGCAACCTCATCTCCAACGCGCTCAAGTTCACCGAGCGCGGCGAGGTGCGCATCGCGGCCCGGCGCGAGGGCGGCCGGGCGATCTTCTCGGTGTCGGACACCGGCATCGGGATCGCGCCGGAGGACCAGGAGCGCATCTTCCAGGAGTACGGTCAGCTCGACTCGCCGGTGCAGCGGCGCGTGCGCGGCACCGGCCTCGGGCTCCCGCTCTCCAGGCGGCTCGCCGAGCTGCTCGGCGGCCGGATCACCCTGCAGAGCGAGCCGGGCGTCGGCTCCACCTTCACCTTTGACGTGCCGCTCTTCTACGGGGGCCCCCCCGAGATCGGCGCGGTCCCCGACATCGCCGCGCTCCACGATCCCACCCGGTACCCCGTGCTCGTGGTCGAGGACAACCCCGAGACGATCTTCGTCTACGAGAAGTTCACGAGCGGGACGCCGTTCCAGGTGCTCTCGGTCGGGACGCTGCTCGAGGCGCGGCGCGCGGTGCAGCGGCTCCGGCCCGTGGCGGTCGTGCTCGACGTCATGCTCGGCGCCGAGACGGCCTGGCCGCTCCTGTCCGAGCTCAAGGGCTCCGCGCTCACCCGCGGCATCCCCGTCTACGTCGTGACCATGGTCGAGAACCGCGGCAAGGCGAAGGGGCTCGGGGCGGACGACTTCGCCGAGAAGCCGCTCGAGCGCGGCTGGCTCCTGTCACGCCTCGAGGAGGCGGCGGGGCTCCTGCCGCGCGAGGAGCTCCTGATCGTCGACGACGACGAGGCCTCGCGGTACCTGCTCCGCTCGCTCCTCTCGGAGACGCGCTACGCGGTCGTGGACGTCGCCTCCGGCGAGGAGGCGCTGCGGCGCGTCGCGGAGCGCCGGCCCGCGGCGGTGTTCCTCGACTGGAAGATGCCGGGGATGGACGGGGGGGAGGTGCTCGCGCGGCTCCGGGCCGACCCGCGGACGCGCGACGTGCCGGTGCTCGTCTACACCGGGGAGGAGCTCGGCCCCGAGCAGCGCGCGCGCGCGGCGGGCGCCGCGGCGATCCTCGCCAAGGGCCGACCGCGGCTGTCCGCGCTGCACGAGATCCGGGAAGCGCTCGCGCGCCTCGGACGAGGGGTCGATCCGCCGTGAACTCCCGGGCGCACATCCTGTTCGTCGAGGACGACGAGGCGACCCGCTACGCGGTGAACCGCATCCTCGCGAACGCCGGCTTCCGCGTGAGCGTCGCCGCCACGGGCGCCCAGGCCCGGGCGCTCGCGCGCTCCGCGCGCCCCGAGCTCGTGCTCCTCGACGTGCAGCTCCCCGACGCGATCGGCTTCGACGTCTGCCGCGACCTCAAGGCGGACCCCGCCACCGCCGCGCTGCCGATCGTCTTCCTCTCCGCGCGTCGGGCCGACGCGGACGACGTCGTGCGAGGGCTCGAGGGCGGCGCGGACCTGTACCTCACCCACCCCGTCGAGCCGCACGTCCTCGTGGCGGCGCTGAACGCGCTCCTGCGCGTCCGCCTCGCGGAGGCGCGCCTCCGGCGGTTCGTCGACTCGAGCATGTTCGGGGTCGCCGAGTTCGACCGCCGGGGTGGCTTCCTCGAGGGGAACGACGAGCTCCTCCGCATCCTGGGGCTCGCGCGGGCGGACGACCTCGCCCAGGTGAACGGCGTCTCGCTCGCCCCCGGGCTGCGCGCCGAGCAGGGCGAGCTGACGCCCTCGGAGTGGCGCGCGCTGGACGCGGCCGCCGAGGAGCAGCTCCGGTCCGGCGGCGTCGTGCGGCCGTACGAGAAGGAGTTCTGGCGCAAGGACGGCAGCCGCGTGCCGGTGCTCGTGGGCGCGGCAGCGGTCCCCGGCGGCGGCGGCCACGTGGCGTTCGTGCTCGACCTCACCGAGCGCAAGCGGGCCGAGCGCGAGCGCGAGGACGCGCTCGCGCGCGCCGAGGCGGCGCAGCGCCGGATGTCGTTCCTGCTCTCCGTCACGAGCGCGCTCATGGTCGCGCCGGGGGAGATCGCCACGGCGATGCGCCGGCTCGCGGTGCTCTGCGCGGGCGAGATCGGGGACTGGTGCATCGTCGACCGGGTCACCCAGGACGGGACGAAGCGGCTCGCGGTGGCGAGCGCCGAGCCGGCGCGCCTGCCCGACGCGGCGGTCGTCGAGGCCCGCGCGCCGGGAGGAGCCGGCGCGATCGCGCGCGCGCTCGCCGCGGGCGCGCCGCAGCACCTCCAGCCCGTGGACGATCCCGACGCGCTCGAGCCGGCGCAGGACGCCGCCCACCGGCAGGCGCTGCTCACGCTCCGCGTCGGCGCGGCGGCCGTGTTCCCCATCGCCCACGGCGGCCGGGTCCTCGGCGCGCTCACGCTCGTGCGCTCGGCGCGCGGGGTCGAGCTCGCGCCCGTCGAGCTCGCGCTCGGCGAGGAGATCGCGGATCGCGCGGCGATCGCCCTCGAGAACGCGCGCCTCCACGACGAGCTCGCGCGCTCGCTGCGCGCCCGCGAGCAGACGCTCGCCGAGGTCTCGCACGACCTGCGCAACCCGCTCTCGTCGATCGTCCTCGCGGCGGCGCAGCTCGAGCGCTCCGCCGATCGCCCCGACCTGCGCGAGGTCGTCTCGCGGCGCGCGGCGAGCATCCGCCGCGCCGGCGACCGGATGAACCGCCTGGTCCACGACCTGCTCGACCTCGCGCGTGCGGAGACGGGGCGGCTCGAGCTCGACCTGGGCGAGCACGCGGCGCGCGACCTGCTCGACGACGCGCTCGACGGCGTCGCGCCCGCCGTGCGCGAGCGCGAGCTCCGGGTCCGCACGGTCGCCGAGGGGGTCGTGGTCCGCTGCGATCGCGAGCGGGTGCACCGCGTCCTCTCGAACCTCCTCTCGAACGCCGCCAAGGTGAGCCCGCGCAAGGGCACCATCGAGCTCGCCGCCCGGCGTCGGGGAGACGAGGCGCTGTTCACCGTCACGGACGAGGGGCCGGGCATCGCGCTGGAGGAGCAGACGCTCATCTTCGAGCGCTACTGGCGCGGGCGCGAGTCCGGCGCGCACGGCGTGGGGCTCGGCCTGTCGATCGTGAAGACGCTCGTCGAGCGCCACGGCGGGAAGGTCTGGGTGGAGAGCGAGCCCGGCGACGGGGCGCGGTTCTCGTTCACGCTGCCCGTGGCGGGGTAGAACCCATCGACCACCCAGGCGAGGTGCGCGGCTGGCGCGCAGGCGAGCGCAATCCGGGGCCGCGGCGGGGAGCGGCGGGTCTCGCGGGGCGGACCCGCGCGAGGGGCGGCCGCGGGGCTTACACTGGCGCGGGAGGAGCACCCCGATGCCGACCGCCGAGTGGAAGCGGATCTGCTGCCCGATCGACTTCTCCGACGCCTCGCGCGCCGCGATGGAGGTCGCCGCCGACCTCGCGCGGCGGATGGGCGCGGAGCTCTGGCTCCTGCACGCCTATCCGGTCCCCGGCTACACCTTCCCCGACGGCTCGGTGGTGGCGAGCCCGAAGATGCTCCAGGATCTCGCAGAGGGCGCCCAGCGCCACCTCGACGAGTGGCGCGTGAGCGCCGAGGCGCTCGGCGCGCCCCACGTCGAGACCGCGAAGGAGGCCGGCGAGCCGGCGGCGGAGATCGTCGCGTTCGCGCGGGCGCGGGGGATGGACCTGCTCGTCCTCGGCACGCACGGGCGCACCGGCATCGAGCACGCCCTCATGGGCTCCATCGCGGAGCGCGTCGTCCGCAGGGCGCACTGCCCGGTGCTCACGGTCCGGCCGCCCGCGGCGTAGGCGGGACGGGCGCGAGGAGCTCGGCGATGCGCGCCGCGCGGTGCGCGAAGATCCGTGCGAGCGAGGGGCGCACGAGGAGCGCGTGCGCGAGCGTGCCGAGGGGACCGAAGGGCAGCTCGTAGTCGACGCGGTCTCGCACCAGCGTCCCCCCCGGCGCGTCCTCGAACGTGTGGAGGTGGCGCCAGCGCCGGTAGGGGCCCGCGAGCTGGACGTCCACGAATCGCTCGCCGGGCACGAGCTCGTCGATGCGCGTGCGCCACGAGAACGGCACGCCGAAGAGCGACAGCCGGTACGCGATGAGCGCGCCGGGCGCGAGCTCGATGGGGCCGGGCGTGACGACACGGAAGCGCAGGAACCCGGGCGTGATGGCCTCGAGGTTGTGCGCGTCGGAGAAGAAGGCGAAGACGTCCTCGCGCAGGCGCGGCACGAGCTGCGCGCGCTCGAGGACCCAGCGGCGGGCCATGGGGTCTCCTCCGGGGTGGGCCTTCGCCGCTCCCGATAGCGCCCGCGGGCGGGGTTTGCTGGCGCCGCTCGGGTCCGCTCGATAAACCCGGAGAGGAGGGCGCCTCGCGGAGATCTCATGGCCGAGCTCGTCACCGAGTACATGGGGCTCGCGCTGCCCAGCCCGCTCGTGCTCGCGAGCTGCGCGCTCTCGAACCGCCTCGAGAACCTCGAGGCCGCGGAGGGGCACGGCGCCGGGGCGGTGGTGCTCCGGTCGCTGTTCGAGGAGCAGCTCGAGTCCTCGACGAGCGCGCTCGAGGAGGAGCTCCTCCGCGGCGCCGAGTCGAACCCCGAGGCGCGCACCTACTTCCCGCCGCAGCGGGTCGGGCCGCACGACTACCTGTCGCTCGTCGAGCGCGCGAAGCGGGCGCTCGAGATCCCGGTCATCGCGAGCCTCAACTGCGCGGCGCCCGGGAGCTGGACGGAGTACGCGCGCGACATCGAGCAGGCGGGCGCGGACGCGCTCGAGGTGAACCTGTACGCGGTGGAGGCGGATCCGGCCGTGTCGGCGGCCGAGATCGAGGCGCGCTACCTCGAGATCGTCGCCGCCGTTCGCCACGCGGTGCGCATCCCGATCGCGGTGAAGCTCTCGCCGTACTTCACCTCGCTCGCGAACTTCGCCTCCCGGCTCGACGCGCTCGAGGTGGACGGCCTCGTCCTCTTCAACCGGTTCCTGCAGCCCGACATCTCGCTCGAGCGCATGGCGGCGGCGCCGACCATGACCCCTTCTTCACCGGCGGAGTCGCTCCTGCCGCTGCGCTGGATCGCCCTGCTGCACGGGCGGGTGCGCGCCCACCTCGCCGCGACCACGGGGGTGTACGACGCCGCCGGCGTGCTGAAGCAGATCCTGGCCGGCGCGCACGTGGTGCAGCTCGCCTCCGCGCTCATGAAGAACGGGATGCCGCACCTCGGAAAGGTGCTCGCGGAGCTCGAGGACTGGCTGGACCGCCGCGGCATCTCGACGCTGGACGAGCTCCGGGGGGCGCTGTCCCAGCGCGAGGTGAGCGATCCCGGGGCGTTCGAGCGAGCCCAGTACGTGCACCTCATCCTGTCGCAGAACATCTGATCCACGGCCGTCGCCCCGTGGCAGCATGTCGGGCGATGGCCACCCCCTCGCCCAGGCCGCCCCGCGCGCCGGCCGCCCTCGTCCGGGCCTTCGCCTGCGCGGGCGCGGGCCTCGCCGACGCAGCCCTCCGCGAGCGGAACCTCCGCATCCACCTCGGGCTCGGCGTCCTCGCGACGTGCGGCGCGGCGGTGCTCGAGCTCACCGCGGCGGAGCGCGCGCTCGTCCTCGCCTGCGCGGGCGCGGTCGTCGCCGCCGAGGCGGTGAACTCGGCGCTCGAGACGATCGTGGACGTGGTGCTGCCCGGTCCGGATCCGCGCGCCCGCTTCGCGAAGGACGCCGCGGCCGGCGCCGTGCTCGCGCTCGCCGTCGCGAGCGTCGCGGTCGCGGCCGCCGTCCTCGCGCCCCGGATCGCGGCGCTCGCCGAAGGAGCCCGGGCGCTCGCCCCGTCGGTGGCAGGGGCCGCGGTCGCCGCGCTCGCCGCGTGGCGGCTCCCCGCGCCCGTCGAG
>NZ_JALCZC010000087.1:0-18035 GCF_022690805.1 Anaeromyxobacter sp. SG66 | reverse complement strand
GGCGCGCGCGACTCCCGCACGAACCGTGTAATCGGCGCGCGCGATCGGCGCTCGCCGGCCACCCCGCCGCGCCCCCGCTTCCTCCGCGCGGGCCGCGCGCCTTCGACCCGGTGGGGGCCCGCGCGAGGTCACGCGGCCCGACTCGCGCGTTGACGGTATGCTCGGCCGGTCACTAGATTGCCCCGCTCCGATGCAGCTCAAGGTCCTCTACCACGGCAACTGCTTCGACGGCTGCGCCTCCGCGGCGCTCTTCAGCCGCTTCTTCGAGGAGCGCGAGGGGACGCGGCTCTCCACGGTCCGACACGTGCCGCTGCAGCACGGCGCCGGCGATCCGTTCCCGCCCGGCGCCTTCGACGGCGACGTGAACGCCTGCGTCGACTTCCGCTTCTCCCCGTCGCCCGACCTTCACTGGTGGTTCGACCATCACGCGAGCGCCTTCCCCACCCCCCACGATCGCGCCCTGTTCGAGCGGGACGTGAGCGGCCAGAAGTTCTGGGACCCGGCCGCGCCGAGCTGCACCGGCTTCATGGCCCGCACGCTCGCGGAGCGCTTCGACTGGCGCGCCGAGGATCTCGCGGAGCTCGTCCGCTGGGCCGACGTCATCGACGCGGCCCGGTTCGACTCGCCCGCCACCGCGGTGCGGCTGGAGGCGCCGGCGCTGCGGATCATGACGCTGCTCGAGGCGACGAAGGACCCGGCGGTCCCCGCCCGGCTCATCGAGGCCCTGCAGCACCGGCCGCTCGCCGAGATCGCGGCCGAGCCCTGGGTGGCACAGCCGCTCGAGCCCATCCTCGCGCGCCACGCGGACGCCATCGAGGTGTACCGTCGCCTCGCCCGCGTCGAGCAGGGCGTCGTCATGATCGATCTCACCCGCACGCCCATCGAGTCGGCGAACAAGTTCATCGCGTACGAGCTCTTCCCCGAGGCCCGCTACACGGTGGTCGTGAGCCGCGACCCCAAGCGCGCCAAGGTGTCGGTCGGGTCGAACCCGTGGGCCCGGCCGCCGCGCGCGCACGACATCTCCAAGCTGTGCGAGCGGTACGGCGGCGGCGGCCACCCGGTCGTCGGCGCCGTGTCGCTCGCACCTGATCACGTCGAGGACGCGCGGCGCATCGCCGGCGAGATCGCCGCGGCGCTGCGCACGGAGCCGACCGCGCCATGACCCCCGGCCAGTACATCCTCGTCGTCGACGACGACGACGACTTCCGCGAGGCGCTCTCCGAGGTGCTCTCCGAGGCGGGCTACCCGGTGCAGAAGGCCGAGAACGGCGAGATCGCCCTGCAGCGGGTGGCCGACGAGGCGCCCGGCATCGTGCTGCTCGACCTCAAGATGCCGGTGCTCGACGGCTGGGGCGTGATGGAGCGCATGCGCGGCGACGCCAAGAGCTCCGCGGTGCCGATCCTGATCCTCTCTGCCTACGGGTTCGAGTGGGAGGCGGAGCTCCTCGGCGCGCAGGGCTACATCCCGAAGTCGGTCGGGATGGACGAGATCCTCGAGCGCGTCCGCAAGGCCGCCGGCCCGCCGCCGATGCGGCATTGAGGCGAGCGGTAACGACCCGACCTAGCCGCGGGAGGGCCCCGCGCGAAGCGCGGGAGGGGCGAAGCCCCTCCGGCGGGGAACGGTCGCGAACCCGCGAAGCGGGCGCGACCGTTCACGGGCCCCGCCGAGCAGGGGTGGGGCCCCCGACGACGGCGGTCAGCCGTCGGCGGGGCGGGGACGCAGTCCCCGTTTCAATGCGTCGTCACGACCAGCTCGGGACCCGGCGTCACCGGCGTGCAGCCGCCCTCCCACACGTCGAAGACGCGGAAGCGCTTGTCCCAGAGCTTCCGGAGCAGGGGCATCGCGACGTTGTAGACGGGGATGCCCTTGGGCGTACGGCCGTCCGTCTTGCCGTGGTGGGCGTGGCCGTGGAACACGGCGCACGCGCCGAACGCCTCGCACGGCGCGGAGAGGCGCGACGTCCCGAGGTACGGCCGGATCTCCGCCTCCTCGCCCTGGCAGGTCTCGGCGATGGGCGCGTAGTGCGTCATGACGATCTTCATCGGCGTGTCGAGCTGGCCGAGCGCGGCCTCGAGCTTCAGCGCCTCGTTGACCGCCTCCTGCACGAACGCCTTGATGATCGGCTCGCCGAAGGCCTGCAGCATGGCCCGCTCGAACCCCCCGGCGAACCCCTTCACGCCGGCGATGCCGACGCGCTTGTCGAACACGGCGTGGTCGCCGTCGAGCACCTCGATGCTCGATTCGCCGAGGATCCGGACGAGGTCCTTCACCACCCCGCCCTCGAAGTCGTGGTTGCCGAGCACGGCGGCGCACGGCACGCGCAAGAGCGCGAACGCCTCGGCGAGCGTCTTCGCCTCGTCGATGGTGCCGTGGTCGGTGAGGTCTCCCGCGAGCAGGAGCCCCTCCGCCTCGCCGTTCACGATCTTCACGAGCTCGCGGAAGCGGCCGTGCTGGTCCTGTCGGCAGTGGAGATCAGCGACCGCCGCCAGCCGGAAGGTCCCGTTCCCGTCCGCCATCGTTCTCCTTCCCCGTCACCCGCTCGGCTTCGTCCCACTTGCGACCGTCCTCGTAGCCGAGGTGATCGAGGTCGTGCCGGTACTGCACCCGCGAGATGAGCGTCCCGCGGCAGACCGGGCGCACGTGGTTACCCTCGGCGATGTCCGCGCGAGTACGCTCCATGAGCGCGTGGAGCACGCGGTCCGGCACCTTGCCCCGCTCCCCCGGGTAGGTGAACCGGTAGAGCATGAGGTGCGAGAAGAGCACCTCCCAGTAGCGCTCGAAGCGCATGAGGAGCCGGTCCCAGTCGAGCCACTCGCCGCACGCCCGGAGCAGGTGGTTCACGTCCGCGCCGTCGTACCGCTCGCGCTCGAGGACGAAGCCCTTCGACCAGATGATCTCCTCGGGGGGCGCGAGCAGCACGTCGACGCCCATCACGCGGCCGGGGCGCGCGTGCTCGAACCACAGGTCGTCGACCACGGCGACGCCGTTGCCCGAGGAGAAGATGAGGTCCACGAACCACTCGCCCCGGAAGCCCTTCCCGATCCAGGACGGGTCGGTCATCTCGGTGCGGAACCCGGCGCCCTCGAGGACGCGGAAGGCGTCCTCCACGTCCCGCTGGCGGAGGAAGATGTCGAGGTCCTTCGTGTCGCGGAAGATGCCGGTGTACTCGAAGAAGGCGTAGGCCCCCGCGACGAGGTGCGGCACGCCGGCCTCGGTGAGCGCGCGCAGCGCGTCCGCCCGCGCGTCGATCTCGCCCGCGTCGCGATCGCGAGTCACGAGATGTTCCCCCGGCCGTCCGGTCGTTTCGGTCGAGATCATGGGGAGAACTTGCGGCTGGCGGTCGCAGGGAGGAAGCCCGCTGGGCGGCGCCCGGGCCATGCCGGCGGAGCGCCGTTGCCCGGGGTCGGGCGCGAGCGCACGTTCGATCGAGGGTCCTTCCCTTCGACGGCGGTGCGACGTGCTTTTCGCAGGCAACAGCCCCTGGCTCGCCGCCCTGCTCGCGGCCGCGCTGGCCCTCGCCTGCAAGCGCGGCGAGCGCGCGGCGCGCGAGCAGGATCCCGTGGAGCCTCCGACCGTCGCGCAGCGGGACGGCCGCACGCCGGAGGAGCGGTCGGCCGGGCCGGAGGAGAGCCGTCGGGCGGACCGGCACAGGCGGGCGGCGGTCCGCGCGCGGGCCATCCGGAAGATCGAGGGAACGCTCGAGCGGTGCGCCGAGGGGCGCGTGGTCATCCGCGCCCCGGGGGAGGAGAGCGTGGTCCTCCGGGTCGGGGACGCCACCGCGATCACGCTCGACGGACGGATCGCGCCGCTCGCGTCGCTCCGCGAGGGGAGCCCGGTGCGGGCCTCGTACGAGAGCGGGCGCGGCGGGAGGCCGACTGCCCTCACGATCGACGCGCGCTCCGCGCCGCGGACCGACCGGCCGGCCCCCGAGGGACCGGCCCCCGACTCGCGCTGGGTGCCGAACAGCGGCCCCCCGGGGAGCGACGGCGGCGGGTAGCGCCCGCGGCGACGTAGTCGCGGGGCTCGAGCACGCTCGTCACCCGTCGTCCTCGCGCCCGTCCTCGTCGGCGAGATCCGCGCGAGTGACGGCGCGATCGCCGAAGCGGCGCGCCAGCACGTCGAGCGCGGCGTTGAGCGAGCGGCGCTTCTCCACCTCCGGCGGCGGCGCCGGGGCGGCCTGGAACAGATCGAGCTGCCCGCGCTCCGCCTCGCCCGCGAACCCGGAGACCGACACGCCGGTGAGCCGCACCGGGCGCTCCACCTCGACGCGCTCGAGCTGCGCGCGGACAGCCTCGAAGATCGCCCGGTCGTCGTCGGTCGCGTTCGGGAGGGTCGTGCGCCGCGTGACGAGGGTGAAGTCGGCGTACTTCACCTTGAGCGTCACGACGTGGCCGGCGAGCCCGGCGGCGCGCAGCCGCCGGCCGACGCGTCCGGCCTGCTCGAGGAGGGCACGCTCCAGCGCGGCGCGGCCGGAGAGATCCTCGCCGAAGGTCTCCTCCGCGCCGACCGACTTCGCCGCCTCGTCGGGCACGACGTCCCGCGGATCTTCGCCGAGCGCCAGCGCGCGGAGCCCCCGGGCGCTCGAGGTGCCCACCGCCGTGGCGAGGGCGGCGTCGGGCGTGCGGCCGAGGTCCCCGATGGTCGTCACGCCGAGCTTGCGGAGCGCCGCCTCGGTCACCGGGCCCACCCCCCACAGCCGGCCGACCGGGAGGGGCGCGAGGAACGCGGCGACGCCGCCCTCCGGCACCTCGACGAGCCCGTCGGGCTTGCCGAGGTCGGTCGCGATCTTGGCGGCGAGCTTCACCTCGGCGACGCCCGCGGACACGGCGAGCCCGCACTCCGCCCGCACGGCGCGCTTGATCGCGGCGGCGATGTCGCGCCCGCCGCCGTGCAGCGCGCGGCTGGCGGTGACGTCGAGGAACGCCTCGTCGAGCGAGAGCGGCTCGACGAGCGGCGTGTAGCGCCGGTAGATCGCGAACACCTGCTCGGAGAGCGCCGAGTAGCGGTCGAAGCGGGGCGGGAGGAAGACGCCGTCCGGGCAGAGCTTGCGCGCCTGCGCCGTCGGCATCGCCGACCGGACGCCGAACCGCCGCGCCTCGTAGCTCGCTGCGCACACCACCCCCCGGCGCGACGGCCCTCCCACGATCACCGGGCGCCCGCGCAGCGACGGCGCGTCGAGCTGCTCCACGGACGCGTAGAACGCGTCGAGATCGAGGTGGAGGATGGTGCGGGGGCGGCCGGTCATTCGCCTCCTTCTATAAGCCGGCTCGCCCACCCTCCGGACGGGGGCACGAGCGGACTTGACCCAGGTCAACGCGACCGGTATTCAGGCTTTCATGGACGGCTCGGTCGCCAACCGCAAGGCGGGCGCCCCGCGTGCGGGGATCGCGGAGCGGATCTGGGACGCGGCGCGCACCGAGTTCTCGAAGCGCGGCTACCACGGCGCGCGCGTCCAGGGCATCGCGCGCGGCGCGTCCTGCAACGTGGCGCTCATCTACCGCCACTGGGCCTCCAAGCGCGCCCTCTACCTCGACATCCTGCGAGCGGTCTGGCTGGGCTCGGCGAACGAGATCGCGCGGCTCGTCCAGCTCGGGCCGGGCGGCCCGGCCTCGGTCGTGGCCGCCTACCTCGACGCGATGATGAAGGATCCGATGGGCGCGCAGATCCTCATCCGCGAGTACCTGGACGGCGCCCCCTTCCTGTCGCAGCTCACCCAGACCGACCCCGCGCTCCTCGAGCCAGTCCGGCGCGCCGCCGACGCGCTCGCGCAGGGCGGCGCCGGGGACGGGCTCGATCCGATCCTCGCCGTCGTGACCGTGGGCGGGCTCGCCGCGCTCGTCGCGTCCTCGCGCGAGGCGGCGCGGCCCTTCGTGCACGAGCCGCTCGCGCCGGAGGCGTGGCGGCGCCACGTGTTCGAGCTGCTCGTGAACGGCCTCACGCCCGCGCGGCCGGCCGCGCCCAACGGCTCGGTCCCGCCGATCTGACGGGCGCTGCGCCCCGGCGTCGCGCGGGGACGTGGGCTCGCCTCGCTCGCCCGGGCGCGTCTTTTTCATGGAGCCCGCTCCGCGCGCGGAGCGCTTCCCCGCGGCGGGCGCGAGGGCGTAGTGTTGCGCGCCATGCGTACGGACGTGGTGGTGGTGGGCGCCGGCATCCAGGGCGCCTCGGTCGCGTTTCGGCTCGCGCTGTCGGGCCGCAAGGTGGTGGTGCTCGAGCGGTCGATCCCCGGCGCGGAGGCGTCGAGCGCGGCGGGCGGGATCCTGTCGCCGGGCGTGGAGGCGATCGAGCCCGGTCCCTTCTACGCCCTCTGCCGGGCCTCCCTCGCGCGCTACCCCGGGTTCGTCCGCGAGGTCGAGGCCCGCTCCGGCCTCGCCGTGTCCCTCCGCTCGCTCGGCACGCTGGAGGTGGCGTTCGACGACGACCACGCGCACCTCCTCGCCGGTCGCGCCGAGAAGCTCGAGCGGGCCGGCCTGCCGGTGCAGGTGCTCGACGAGGCGGCGGTGCGGACGCTCGAGCCCGGCCTCTCCCGCGAGGCGCGCGGCGCGCTCTTCTTCGCCGACGAGGCCTCGCTCGATCCGCGCCTGCTCGCGCGCGCGGTGTACGTCGCCGCCGCCCGCGCCGGCGCGACCTTCCTCACGGGCGACGTGCGCCGCATCCGGACCGAGGGCGGCCGCGCCGCCGGGGTGGAGCACGCCGCGGGCCGCATCGACGCGGACGCGGTGGTGCTCGCGGCGGGGAGCTGGAGCCTGCTCGTCGAGGGGAACGGCCTCCCCCCGGGCGCGGTCCGGCCGGTGCGCGGCCAGATCGCCGTCGTCGACACGCGGCCGCCGCTCCTCTCGCGCGTGGTCTTCTCGGGTCACGGCTACGTGGTGCCGCGCCCCGACGGACGGATCCTCTGCGGCTCGACCATGGAGGACGTCGGCTGGGAGAAGGCCGTCACCGCGGGCGGCCTCCGCCACGTCCTCGACGTGGCGATCGAGATCGCCCCCTCCCTGGCCCAGGCGCCGGTCGTCGAGACCTGGTCGAACTTCCGGCCGGCGAGCCCGGACGGCGAGCCGATCCTCGGCGAGGGCACGATCCCGGGCCTCTTCTACGCGACCGGCCACACGCGCAACGGCATCCTCCTCGCGCCGATCACCGCGGACGCCATCGCGGCGGCCGTCACCGGCGCGCCGCCCCCGGTGGACCTCGCGCCGTTCTCGCCGGCGCGGCTCGCCTCGCTCATCGGCCCGCGGTAGCCGCGACGCGGCGCCCGCGGCGCGAAGCACGCGCGGCCCTCGCGGCGCGTGAGTACCTTCGTCTCGATGGACGCGTCCACGGACGTCCGCGAGGTGAAGGACCGCCTGTTCGACCGGCTCGCCCGCGGGCAGCTCGTGCTGCTCGTCGGCGCGGGCGCCTCCCGCTGGGCGGGCCTCCCTTCCTGGCGCCAGACGGTCTGCGCCCTCGCCGAGGATCTCGTCCCCGCCCTGCGCGAGCAGGTTCCGGACGCCCCCCAGCGCTTCGCGCCGCCCGACCCGGACGCGCCCGTCTCGATGGACGCGCTCCTTCGCATCCCGGAGGCCTACCGGTTCCTGCGCGGCGAGGACCGGCTCGTGGAGCGCCTCCGGGCGCTGTTCGACACCTCCCGGATCGATCCCGCGGACCTGCCGCTGCAGCGCCTCCTCGTCCGGCTCGCGCCCTTCGTACCCGCGGTGTACACGACGAACTTCGACGACCTGCTCGAGCGCACGTTCGAGTGGGCCGGCCAGCCCTGCCAGGTCGTCGCCGAGGCGGAGGATCTCCACCGCTGGCGCTTCGTCGAGGTCGGCCGGCGCTTCGTGCCACGCTTCCCCATCTACAAGCTGCACGGCACGCTCGAGCGGCCCGCCTCGCTCGTCGTCTCCGAGTCCGACTTCCTGCGCCGCTCCGACCTCGCCGCGAACCCGATCGACCTGCGCTTCTCGTCCGACGTCATGGGGCGGGAGATCCTCCTCGTCGGCTACGGCTTCAACGATCCGAACCTGCGCTGGCTCTGGACGAAGCTCCGCGACCTGCGCGTGCCGCCGGTGGGCTGGTTCCTCGAGCTGGGTACCTCGACGGACCTCGAGCGCGCGACGGTCGCGATGGACCGGATCGGCCGGGTGGACCTGAACGCCGCCGACCCGCTCCACCCGAGGGAGCTGCTCGCGTTCCTGGAGGAGCTCGCCTCGCGCTGCGAGCGGGAGCTCGGGGCCTCGCCGCCGGGGCACGGGTGAGGCCGCCCGGCGCCTGCCCTCTAGCGTGTTGCGGCTCCGGGCAGGCGTTGGGACAGCCTCACGCTCGGCTGCTGACCCCCCGGATGGCGCCTCCCGCGGAACCGTGGCAAGCTGCCGCCAATGTACCGGCCGCTTCGCCGCGCGGTCTGCGTCGCCCTCCTCACGGCATGCACCCGCGCCTCGCCGCCCCTCGAGCCGGCGGTGTCACCGATCCCCGCGCCCTCGGCGCGCGCGAGCAGCGCCCCCGTTCCGCCGGCGCGACCGCACGAGGGGACCCTCGTCGCGCCGGAGCCCGTGCCGGCGCCGGCCGGCCCCTGCCTCCCGGCAGAGCCGAACGCCTCCCCGGGCGTCCTCGTCGAGGAGTCTGCCGACGCGCTCGATCGCGACGCGAAGGATCGGGCGCTCTCCTGCGCGGACGAGGCCCTCGCGCTCGCGCCGCGCCACGTGGGCGCCCTCACCGCGCGCGGCGACGCGCTCGCGGCGGCGAACCGCGTCGACGAGGCGCGCCTCGCCTTCGCGCGCGCGCTCGCCATCGATCCGGACGCCCCCGGCGCGCTGCTCGGCGCGGCCGAGCTCCACGTGCGGCGCCTGGGCGGGAAGCCCGAGGCGATCGAGGCCGGCCTCGAGTACGCCGTCCGCGGGGCGCGGGCGGCCGCGCTGCGCAAGGACCGCGAGCTCGTCGGGCGCCTCGAGCTCGTCGCGGGCATGGCCGAGAACGACCTCGGCCGCAGCAACCTCGCCCTTCCGCACCTCGATCGCGCCGTGCACGCGCGCCCCGAGGACGCCGACGCCGTGTACGAGCGCGGCGTCGCGCTCTACGAGCTCTGCCGCTTCGACGACGCGCAGCGCGCGTTCGAGCGCGCCCTGGCGCTCGCTCCGGACGATCCGTGGACGCTCCACCAGCTCGGGCTCCTCGCCGAGCGGCGAGGCGAGGAGCGACGCGCCTCGTCCCTGCTCGGGCGCGCCCGGTCGCTGGCGCCCACCGACTTCAAGCAGGAGCCGCCGGTCGACATGGCCGCGTTCCGGGCCGAGGTGGAGACGGCGGTCGCGGGGCTGCCCGCGGAGGAGCGCCGCGCGCTCCAGGCGGTGCCGATCGAGATCCAGGACCTCCCGGACGCGGCGGACCTCCTCGCGGTGCACCCGCCGCTCTCGCCCTCGATCCTGGGGCTCTTCCGCGGGCCGTCGGAGAACGAGGCGTGCACCGCGGCGGACGGGCCGCGCTGCCGCACGATCGTCTTCTACCGGAAGAACCTGCTGCGCTTCGCCGCCGACCGGGGAGAGCTCACCGAGCAGGTGCGGGTCACGCTCCTGCACGAGCTCGGGCACCTGCACGGCGAGAGCGACGACGACCTGCGCGCGCGCGGCCTCGAGTAGCCCCCCGGCGCGGCGCCGGAGGTGATCGCGGCCCGCGGACCGCCGGTCAGCGGCGCTCCTCCTCGTCCTCCTCGTCGGCGCTCTCGTGCACGTGCATCGCCTCGACCTCGGGCGCCTCGGGCGGCTCCGGCTCGGCGAGGTTCGCGAGATCGTCCTCGGGGCCGGGGAAGTTTCCGCCCGAGTCCAGGCCGAGCGTCGTCGGCGCCGCGCCGCCCACGTTCTCGAGCGGCACGACCTTCTCGTCGGCCTCGCTCGTCAGCTCGCGCACCATCCGCTCGCTCGGCTGCGCGGTGACCTCGGGATCGTCGTCGGGGGCATCGAATCGGCGGGCCATGCCTCAAGGTAGGGTCCGCCCGGTGGGCGGTGAAGGGCCGCCGCCCTCCTCCACCCGAACCGCCCGTGAGCGCGCTGCGCCGCCGACGATCAGGGATTGGCGAGCGAGCGGTAGAGCGACTCGTACGCCTGCGCGCTGCGGTCCCAGCTGAAGTCCTGCGCCATGCCCCGCAGGCGGAGCGCCCGGAAGGCGCGGCCGTCCCGGTAGGTCTCGAGCGCGCGGCGCACCGCGAGCAGCATCGCCTGCGGGTGGTAGTCGCGGAACTTGAAGCCCGTGCCGCGCTGGAAGCCGTCGTAGTCCTCGACGGTGTCGTCGAGGCCTCCCACCGCGCGGACGATGGGGACGGTCCCGTAGCGCAGGGAGTACATCTGGTTCAGCCCGCACGGCTCGAAGCGGCTCGGCATGAGGAACAGGTCGGCCCCCGCCTCCAGCCGGTGAGCGAGCCCCTCGTCGAAGCCGATGCGCGCCGCCATCCGCTCGGGCCGCTCGCGCGCGGCGCGCGCGAAGACCTCCTCCCAGTCGCGCCGCCCGCTGCCGAGCAGGGCGAGCTGCAGCTCGCGCCCGAGCAGCTCGCCGAGGGCGGCGACGACGAGGTCGAGGCCCTTCTGCTCGGCGAGGCGCCCGACCATCGCGACGAGCGGGATCTCCGGCCGCTCCGGCAGCCCGAGCTCGCGCTGGAGCGCCGCCTTGCAGCGCGCCTTCCCGGCGAGCTCGGCGGCGGAGTAGTGCGCCGGGAGGTGGCGGTCGGTCGCGGGATCCCACTCGGCGACGTCGATGCCGTTCAGGATGCCGTGCAGGTCCCTCGTGCGGTGGCGGAGGAGCGCGTCGAGGCCCACCCCGCCCTCGGGCGTCGTGATCTCCCGCGCGTAGGTGGGCGAGACGGTGGTGAGCGCGTCCGCGAACACGAGCCCCGCCTTCATGAAGTTGAGCTGGTCGTGGAACTCCATCGCCTCGTAGCGGAAGACGTCCCACGGGAGCCCGAGCGCGGGCACGACGTGCTTCGAGAAGACGCCCTGGTAGGCGAGGTTGTGGATGGTGAAGACGGTGCGCGCGCCCGCGAGGGCGGGATCGCGGGCGTGCTCGTGGCGGAGCAGGAACGGCACGAGCCCGGTCTGCCAGTCGTTCAGGTGCACGACGTGCGGCCGGAGCCCGAGCGCGCCGGGCAGGGCGAGCGCCGCGCGCGCGAGGTAGGCGAACCGCTCGGCGTTGTCGGCGTAGTCGTGCGCCTCGCCGTACAGGCCCCGCCGCGAGCCGAAGAAGTGCTCGTGCTCGACGAAGTAGACGGGCGCGCGCTCCCGGCTCACCCACAGCGTGGTCGGCTCGCCGCGCACGTCGAGCGCGCGGTGGAGGGGGTGGAGCCCGTGCGCGCGCGGATCGATCGAGCCGTAGCGCGGCGTCACCACCGAGACCGCGTGCCCGCGCGCGGCGAGCGCGCGGGGGAGCGCCGCGGCGACGTCGCCGAGGCCGCCGGTCTTCGACCAGGGCGCCACCTCCGACGCCACGAACAGGATCTCCATCGTGCCCTCGAGAGCTAGACGGCGGCGCGTGCTTCGCGCGCGCCTCGGGGGTCGCGCTTCACGCCGCCGTTCAGCCTTCCACCCGGCGGAGGAACTCGGCAGCCTCCTCCGGGGGCACGGGGTTGATGTGGAAGCCGGAGCCCCACTCGAAGCCGGCGACCTGGGTGAGCGCGGGCATCACCTCGATGTGCCAGTGGTACGAGGGCGAGGCGGCGTCGCGCAGCGGGTTCGAGTGGACGATGAAGTTGAAGGCGGGGTCGCCCAGGGCGGCGGCGAGGCGGCGGAGCGTCGTCCCGAGGGCCTGCGCGCAGAGCCCGAGCCGCTCCTTCGGCTCCGCCTCGAAGTTCGACTCGTGGCGCTTCGGGACGATCCAGGTCTCGAAGGGGCTGCGCGGCGCCCAGGGGGCGAACACCACGAACTCGTCGTTCTCGTGCACGAGCCGGGCGCGCTCCTTCCGCTCCTGGCCGACGATGTCGCAGAAGATGCAGCGCTCCTTGTGCTCGTAGTGGCGCCTCGCCCCCTCGATCTCCTCGACCACCTGGCGCGGGACGACCGGGAGCGCGATGAGCTGGGAGTGCGCGTGATCGAGCGAGGCGCCCGCGAGCTGCCCCTGGTTCTTGAAGAGCAGGATGTAGCGGAAGCGCAGGTCGTTGCGGAGGTCGAGGATGCGCGCCTTGAACGAGAACAGCACCTCGGTGAGCTCGGCCTCGGTGAGGTCCTTCATCTGGCGCTCGTGCCGGGGCGTCTCGACGATCACCTCGTGCGCGCCGATCCCGTTCATCCGGTCGTAGATCCCCTCCGCCTCGCGATCGAGGTCGCCCTCGATCTTGAGGGCGGGGAAGCGGTTCGGCACGACGCGCACGCCCCAGCCCGGCCCGTTCGCCGGCGCCGAGGGCGGGCGGCCCGACACGTACACCTCGCGCGGCGTCTTGTCCTCCTGGCCCGGGCAGAACGGGCACAGCCCCGGCCTCGCGGGCTCCTGCGGCCGCACCAGGTCGGAGGGCCGCCGCGCGCGCTCGGTCGCGATGATGACCCACCGCCCGACGATGGGATCCCTGCGCAGGTCAGGCATCGCCCGCCACCCTCTCCTCGCGCGCCGGCCGCACCGTCGCGCCGACCGCCGCCGCGAACGCCATGATGGCAGCGCCGCCGACGTAGGGGAACGCCATCGACCACTGCCCGAAGGTCCAGCTGCCGGCCTCCGGGCCGAGGATCCGCCCGAACGCGGCGGCGGACTCGCCGATGCCGAGGGTGCCGCCCTGGTCCTCCGCGCGCGCGAAGCGCGAGAGGAGCGAGGAGAGCGCCGGCTGCGCGAGGCCGCTGCCCACCGCGAGCGGCGCCGTCGCGGCGAGGAGCCCCGCGACGCTCCCGGCGAAGGGGAGCGAGAGGAGCGCCACGGCCTGGAGGACGAGGCCGGCGACGAGCAGCGGCTTCTCGCCGAAGCGGCGCGAGAGGCGTCCGACGAGCCCGCCCTGCACGATGACGAGCAGGACGCCGATGTACGCGAACACGTAGCCGACGTGCGACTCGGCGAGGCCGTAGCGCTCCTTCGCGAGGAACGCGTAGGTCGCCTCCATCATGCTGAAGGCGAGCACCGTGAGGAAGTAGATGCCGATGACGCGGCGGATGCCGGGGCGGCCGAGCTCCTCCCGCATGGCGGCGAAGCGGGGGCGGCGATCGGTGGAGCGGCGCGCCTCGGGCTCGGGGAGGATGAACCAGGCGGCGACGCCGTTGGCCGCGGCGAGCGCCGCGGCGGCGAAGCCGGGGAGCGCGAGCGAGTGGCGGGAGAGGATGCCGCCGATCGCGGGCCCGAGCACGAAGCCGAGCCCGAACGCGGCGCCGATGATCCCCATGCCCTTCGCGCGCTCCTCGGGCGCCGTCACGTCGGCGACGAAGGCGCGCGCGATGGAGATGTTCGCGGTCGCCGCGCCCGCGAAGAGGCGGGAGAGCAGCAGCATGGGGAAGCTGTTCGCGAGGGCGTACATGGTGAACGCCAGCGCGGTCATCACGATCGAGCCGAGCAGCATCGGGCGGCGCCCGACCCGGTCGGACAGCCGGCCCCAGATCGGCGCGAACACGAACTGCATGGCCGAGTACCCGGCGGAGAGGAGCCCGGTCCAGGTGGCGGAGGCCCCGAGCCGCTCGGCGTAGAGCGGCATGACCGGGATGACCATCCCGAAGCCGAGGAGATCGATGAAGACGATGACGAAGAGGATCGCGAGCGCGGACCGGTTCTTCACGGGTCCGGGAGGATAACCCGAGGCGGACGGGCGCGCAGGCGTTTCCCTCCGCCCCGCCCCTCACCGGGCGATACGATCGCGCCCCGCCCGCTTCGCCGCGTAGAGCCGCTCGTCGGCCCGGGCGAGGAGCGTCGCCCCGTCCTCTCCCCGCGAGAGCGCGGCGAGGCCCGCCGACACCGTCACGCCGATGGCCGCGCCGCCGGCGTCGATCGGCGCGGCGGAGATCCGGCCGCGGATGCGCTCCGCCACCTCCGCGGCCGCCGCGAGCGTGGCGCCGGGCAGGAGCGCCGCGAACTCCTCCCCGCCGATGCGGGCGAGGAGGTCGCCCGTGCGCAGCGCCTCCGCCGCGCGCGCCGCCACCGCCGCCAGCACCGCGTCGCCGGCGGCGTGGCCATGGGCGTCGTTCACCCGCTTGAAGTGGTCGACGTCGAGCGCGACGAGGGCGAGCGGCGCCTCGCCGCGGGCGGCGCGCGCCACCGCGCCCGCGAGCGCCTCCTCGAACGCCCTCCGGTTCGCGAGCCCGGTGAGCGGATCGCGCCGGCCGAGCGCGGCGAGCGCCTCGAGCTCCCGCGCGGCCTCGTCGCCCGCGGCGAGGTAGCGCGCCACGAAGGGCCCGACCCGGATCCGGTCGCCGCTCGCGAGCCGCCGCGCGGAGACCGCCGCGCCGTTCACGAACGTGCCGTTCGTGGAGCCGAGATCCTCGACGAGGTGGCCGTCCTCCGCGGGGGCGACTCTCGCGTGCCGGCGCGACACGTCCTCCGCCGGCAGCTGGAGCGCGCAGCCGGGATCGCGGCCGAGCACCACCTCGCCCTCGAGCGGGACCGTCACCCCGAGGAGCGCCGCGCCCTCGACGAACACGAGCCGCGCGCCGCCGCTGGCCGGGGCGCCCGGCGCGGGCGGCCGGACGCGGGTGGCGTCCGCGGTCACGGCTCCGCCGGGGACGCTCCCCCGCCCCGGCGGCCTCGCTTCGGTCGCTGTCGGCCCACGCGCTCCTCCCTCACACGCTCCAGTTCAGGCGCTCGAAGTCCGCGTCGGGGACGGTGAGCGTCACGAAGCCGTGGCGCGGCAGCCGCTCGACCTCGACGTCCCCGCGCGCGGCGTGCACGCCGAGCGCGACCTCCGTGCCGGGCGCGAGCCCGAGCGCGGCGAACGGGAGGCGCACCTCCAGCACCTGCGCGAACGCCGCCTCGCCCAGCTCCGCGCCGCGCAGGCGTGCCGGGCGGGCCTGTCCGTCCCGCACGATCGCGAGCTCGACGGTCTCGTTCCGGTCGCCGGCGAGCAGCACGACGCGGACCTCCGACGCGAGCTCGACGGTGCGCTCCGGCGACTCGGCCGGGTCGAGCCGCAGGTAGAGCGCCTCGAGGTCGAACCCGTAGTGCAGCGCCTGGAAGACCTGCGCGCCGCCGAACATCGAGCCGCGGTGCTGGCCGGGGCGGTGGACGCCCGCCCCCGCCCACTCGAAGTAGGTCGTCTGGCGCCCGTCGATGCGCGGCGCGAGGAGCGCGGTGGGCTGGCGCGCGGCGCGCACCTCGGCGCCGGGGGCGGCGGCGCGCTTGATCGGCTCGACCGCCTCGCGCGGGGGCGTCACCCCCAGCAGCAGGCAGGCGCGGACGACGTGTCCGCGGAAGAGCCCGTCGAACTCGGCGCCCAGGTCGGTCGCGAAGTCGTCGCCGTACCACCAGAACCAGTCCGAGGCCTCGGCGGCGTGCAAATGCTGCCGCGCCTGCTCGAGCCGGTCCGCGTCGACCGCCCCGCTGCGCTCCGCCGCCGCGAGCGCCGCGCGAGCCCGGCCGAGCGCCGTCCAGGCTTGGCGGTCCTCCGCGTGCCCGATCCAGATTCGGTAGGACGCCTCGATCCACGAGCCGGAGTGGATGCGGGTCACGATCCCGCCCTCGGTGGCGGCGGTCGCCTCGGACAGGGTCACGGTCTCGATCGCGTCGCTCGCGGCGAGCGCGCCGTAGAGCCGGTCGAGGAACTCGTGGCCGCTGTGGGGGTAGTGCTCCCAGGCGTTCTCGCCGTCGAGGAACACGCCGACGGTCGCGCGGCCGGGGAGCCGCTCCGCCGCCCACGCCTGCGCGATCGAGGCGACGTTCGCGACGAAGTCGTCCGCCGCCTCGCGCGCGGGCACGCCGGAGTACGTGAAGCCGATCGCGTCCGACAGGGCGCGATCGCGGAAGAGCATCTTGAGCTCGCGCCCCTCGCCCGCGGCGATGCGCCAGGGCCGGTACACCGAGGCGAGCCGCGGGGCGCTCGGGGGGAGCGAGTGGAGCAGGACGCCCTCGTCGCTCGCCGCCCAGCGGACGCCCTCGCGCGCGAGCACCTCCACCGCCTCGGGCGACACCGCGCCCTCCGCCGGCCACATCCCGGCGGGCGGGCGGCCGAAGCGGCGGGCGTGGCTCGCGAGCGCCTCGCGCACGTGCCAGCGAGCGTCCTCCGGGTGCGCGAAGCGAGGCGGGAGCTGCACGTGGGGGAGCGCGCGGCGGGCGACGTCGGTGTCGCAGAGGAGCGGGAGGATCGGGTGTTGGTAGGGGGTGGCCGAGAGCTCGACCTGGCCGCGGTCGGCGAGGCGCGTCCAGCGCGGCACGATCCCGGCGAGGATGCGGCGCTGGGCCTCGAGCAGGAGGGAGACGTCGGCGCGGTCGAACCCGCGGCCCTTCTCGCGCAGGGCGCGGAGCCCTTCGTCGTCGGCGAGGGCCCCGAAGCCCATCCAGGCGAGGTTGAAGTGGACCTGCAGGTCGGTGATCTCGGCGTCTGAGAACGCCGCGGCGAGCCTCCGCACGTCGCGGCCGCGCAGGTCCCGCCCGCGCTTCTGGAGGAGCTCCCAGTAGCGCGGCACCGGCCGCACGTTGCGCGCCCAGTCCACCATGAAGAAGCCGCGCACGATCGCCGCGCGCTCGTCGGGCGCGAGCTCGTTCGCCGGCCGGGCGGTGAGCTCGAGGAAGCGGTCGCGCGCGCGGCCCGCCACGTAGTCCTCGAGCTGCTCGAGGAGGATGGGGGTGAAGTTGACGGTGCAGCGGATGCCCGGGTGCCGCTCCAGGATCCACGCCATGTCGTTGTAGGCCCGGGTGGCGTGGAGCCTCACCCAGGGCAGGAGGTACTCGCCCGTGTCCGCGTCGCGGTAGGGCGGCTGGTGCATGTGCCACAGGAGCGCGAGCCGTGCCTTCTGCATGGTGCAGAACCGTAACGGCCGGGGTCCCCGGTGCCTAGCCCAAGGCTCGCGAGCCGCGAGCTTCGGTCTCGCGAGCCGCGCGGTCGCCCGGCCCTGGTCCGGCGGGGGCCCCTCCCCGGCTCGCCGGGTCCTCTGGCGTGCTCGCTTCGCTCGTGGACGGCGGGATCATCGTCGGTCCGTCAGCGGCGGACGCGGGGAGCGCGCTCCTCCGTCGCGGCCGCGCCGAGCGCGGGCGGCGGGGGGGCGCCCGAGGCGGTGGAGAGCGGCCCGCCCTCGCTCCGGATCTTCCACTCCTCCCAGAGGTTCAGGACGAGCGAGACGTCCCGCAGCGGGACCTTCTCGTCGAGGTGCGGGAACTCCGCGATGAACGCGTCGTAGAAGCTCGTGTAGCGCGTCGGCGTGAAGTAGCGGAGCAGCGTCTCGCGGCCGTGCGCGTCGACGTCGAGGAACTCGATCCCCATGCCCGTCGGGAAGGTGCGGTCGCCGTGCGGGACGACGTGCGCGATCTGCGAGCGGATGGCGAGCGGCCCGTCCGGCAGGGCGAGCTCCACGTAGAGCTCGAGCCCGGAGCGGAGCAGGAAGTTCGAGGCCACGAACAGCCCGCCCAGCCCGAGGTTCTTCGAGGTGCAGAACGCCTCGAAGCGGAGCCCGCCCTCGCCCGGGATGAAGAGGCGGCACGGGAGCTCGATCTCGATGCGCTCGTAGCGGCGGGGCTCGCTCATGGGACGTGGACGATAGCATCGCCGGTGGCGTCCGAGCGAACGCCTGCCTGCTCGCCCTGGGGGCCGATGTGCGCTCGCAGGCGCCCCGCGGCGACCCCACCGCCCGCTTCACCCGAAGAGCTTGCCCGACCCCCTCGCCTTGAGCTCGCCCATCTCCTTCGCCAGCCGGCCGAGGCGGTCCGTCTTGTCGGCCACCTCGCGCTGGAGCCGCGCGATCTTCTGATCGCGCTCGGCGAGCCGGGCGCTGAGCGCCTCGCGCTCGGCGCTCGCCGCCCGGAGCGCCTCGTCCATGTCGTCGACGGCGGGGAAGTCCTTCACCTCGATGTCCAGGATCGCGGCCGCCGCCTCCTCCGCCACCGCGGGCGCGAGCGTCGCGCGCGCCGCCTCCGCGGCGGCCTCCGCGTCCGCCGCGCGCCGGAGCGCCTCGGCGAGCGCGTCGCGCAGGCGC